>NZ_JASCXL010000049.1:0-67870 GCF_030010595.1 Streptomyces sp. CC224B
CACCGTCTACCTGGCCGCTCTGCACATCGCGGGTATCTTCATCTGGTCCGCTCGATGATCCAGAAGAAACGGCCTAGTCGTGGGTGTGGGTGTGGGGTGTGGGTGTAGTTGCGGTTGTGGGTGTATCTGCGGCTGTGGTGTTGTCGTGGCGGCGGAACACGAGGGTCCGCGCATGGGTGTCCCTGCGCCGTCGGCCACCTTTCCGCGTCGCTGGTGCCGTGTACACCCGCGTCGCCGGTGCCGGGTACAGCCACGTTGGCGGCGCCGTGTACACCCCCGTCGCGGAGGGGGCGTGTACCTCCACGCGGCCAGTGCCGTGCAGGCAAGCGGGGCCGTCCTCCGTGCCGGGGCCCCGCCGGGTTCGGTGGCACGCTGGGGATGCGCGTGGCCGCTCCCCGGGACCTCGTCATGACCCTGAACCTGTCGGCCACCACCGCCCGCGTGCCGCTCACCGGCATGGCGGGGTGCGGCGTCGTGCACGGCCGTAGTGGTCGTCAGGGTCGCCGCCGCCACGTACATCTACATCTCTTGCCGGAACCCGCCCGCCACGACGGGATGGACTCTCGCCCCCTCACGGTTGGAGAACCCATATGGCCCGACGGGCGTACTACGTCTCGCCACCTCCGTCCGGAGGAGCGCCACGACCGCCTACCTGGTCAGCGCTCACGGCGCGGCTGCGTGGCCTGGCAGCCGCGAACCCTGGCGCATGCCGCATCACCACGGTGGGCGTCTCGCGGGGTGGTGAGCCGCTTCTCCTGCTCACCCTGGGGCACGGCCCGCTCCGTCTGCTGATCGTCGCCGGAGCGCACCCCAACGAGCCGGTCGGCCACGCGACGGTCGTCGCGCTCGTCGAGCACGTACCGGCCCATCCCTCGGCGCGCGAGGACGCCACCTGGTACGTACTGCCCTCGAGCGATCCGGACGGGGCCCTGCTCAACGAAGCCTGGTACTCCCACGCATGGCCGCCCACCCTGGAGTCGTACCACCGCGGCTTCTACCGCCCGGCCGCCGCGGACCAGCCCGAGGCCACGTTCCCCACGGCGCGGGGTGGACCGGCCGCGCTGCCCGAGACGCGGGCCCTGATGACGGTCGTCGACACCGTACGCCCCGACGCCATGGTCTCGCTGCACAACGCGGACAGCGGCGGCAGCTTCTACGTGACCACGCGCGGCGAGACGGCCCTCGTGGACCTCTTGGCCGACTGCGCGGCACGCCACGACCTACCCGTGGCACAACTGCCCGCCGACTGCGTCGACTGGGCCTCCCCCGGCCCCGGAGTCTTCGTGCTGCCGCCGGCTGCCACGCCGCGGGCAGCCGCCACGGACAGTACTGAGGGCTGCTCCGATGGTTCCGCTGGTTCCGAGAACGCAGGGGGCGCCAAGGGCGTTGCTGAGTGGCAGCCCGCCGGGGCCACCAGCGTCCATTACGCTGCCCGCCACGGCTGCCTCGGCCTCTACCCCGAGGTACCGATGTGGCGCACCGAACCCGTCGGCCTCCCGACCGCCGAAGGGGTACGCCATCTGCTGTCCACAGCGGACTTCCTCACCGGATTGATGGAGCGCACCGCCGCTGCCGCGGGGCCGACGCCCTTCCTCCCGGCCGCCCAGGACACGGTGAGGGGCATGCGGCTCATGGCCCGCCTCGCCCGCCGACAGCCGCCCCAGGTCAGCGATCAGGACCTGCACCTCCTCCTGCCGCTCCGAGCCGCCGGGATGCTGCTGCGCCACCTCGACACCCAGCTCGACGCCACAACCGCGCCCCTCCCGCACCTGCTGTCTGAACGGCTGCTGCTGCGCGAGCACTTCGACCGGTGGCTACGGCAAACCCAGGCGACACTGCGGCCCCGGCCCCTGCCTCTGTCACGGGTGGTGGGCTTCCAACTCGACACGATCCTCGGCACGGCGCGACTGCTGAGCCCGGGGTGAGTCGAGGCCTGACCTGCCTCCCGAGCAGAAGCCGCAACCGACAACCTGCGCTGTCTGCGCGAGCCCGGCCGAAGCCGTGGGAAGTCGACGATGAGCTGTGGGCGGTGATCGAACCGCTGCTGCCCGAGGTGGAACCTCGGATGCGGCACCCGGGACACAAGCGGCATCCTGACCGGCTGGTGTTTCAGGGCATCTTGTTCGCGCTGCACACCGGGACCTTCTGGGAACACCTGCCGCAGGAACTCGGCTTCTGGTCGGGCATGACCGTTGGCGCCGCCTGACCGAATGGACGGAAGCCGGGTGTGGCCCCTGCTCCATGGGATCCTCCCCTCCGAGCTTCGGAGCGTGCTGGACCTGGAGCGGGTGTTTGTTCATCTGCACTGGTTCCGTCGCCTGCGGATCCGCTGAGGGATACGCGACGACACCCACGAAGCCTTCCTTACCCTCGGATGCGCGCTCATCTGCCGACGGCGCCTGATGGGGTTGCGTAGGAGTGCTGGGTGAGACCACGTGCTGGGCCTTCCGGATGTCGCGGTTGCGGAGATGCGCGACACGGTGGTTGCGGCGACGTTGTCTGACATGTCGCGTCGGCGGGTCGGGTCAGTGGGTGAAAACGACAGATGCCGCAAGATCCTTCTGGGTCTCGAGTGCAGTGAGACGTCTGGTGAGTGTGGTGTGGATGGCCTCGTAGGTGTCGGAACCGAGAGGCAGGCGCAGGGGCGGGTTCGGGTGGTTGGTGGTGTCGTAGATGGCAGCGGCGAGCTTGGCCGGGTCGCCGGTGAAGACGCTGTCGTCAGCGGCCTCCAGGAAACGCCGCGTCCGGCCGACGGCGTTGTCACGGTAGGCGGCCGTTTCGGTGGTGTAGTGCAGGGCCGAGGCGAAGCCGGTGCGGGTGGCGCCGGGCTCGACCAGGGTGAGGTGAATGTTGAAGTCGGCCACCTCATGGCTGACGCTCTCGGTGAAGCCTTCCAGCCCCCACTTCCCCGCGTGATAGGAGCTGTGCGTGGGGGTGCCGATCTGGCCGCCCACGCTGGAGATCTGGATGATGCGGCCTCCGCCCTGCTCGCGCATGGGCTTCAGGAAGGCCCGGGTGATCAGCATCGGAGCAAGCAGGAGGACCTCGATCTGATCACGGATCTGCTCGACGGTCATCTCCTCGGCGGCGCCCACGACTGCGTATCCGGCGTTGTTGACCACGATGTCCACCGGTCCGGACTGGAGGGTCCTGCCGACCACTTCGTCGACGTCGGCCGGCCGGGTGAGATCCAGGATCTCGACGGTCAGCCGGTCGCCGTACGTCTTACGCAGGTCTTCCAGGGCTGAGGGGCGGCGGACCGTAGCCGTGACGCGGTCGCCGCGCCGGAGGGCGTGTTCGGTGAGATGGCGGCCCAGGCCGCCGGAGGCTCCGGTGATGAACCATTGACGTACGGCCTTGTCGGACGGAGTCGGCATGGGAGTCTCCTGGCATAGAGTGTTACCGGAATACATTCCGGTTAGGAGTTAAGCGGAATGTATTCCGGAACGCGACCGAAGACAGGCACCGGAGGAACCCGCATGCCCCCCACCCCTCGCCGGACCAGGAGCGATGCGCTACAGAATCGGGAGCGCCTGCTGGAGGTCGCCGCGCGGGTCTTCGCCGAGCAGGGGCTGGATACCGCACCGGCCGCCATCGCCAAGCAGGCCGGCGTCGGCGTCGGCACGCTCTACCGGCACTTCCCGACACGAGAAGCTCTCATCGACGCCGCCTACCGACACCAACTCACCCGTGTGTGCGAGAAGGCGCCGGACCTCCTCGCCCGGCATCCGGCCGCCGAGGCCACTCGCATCTGGATGGAACACTTCCTCGAGTACGCCACGGCCAAGAGCGGCATGTCCGCAGCGCTCAATGCGGTCATCGCCTCCGGAGTCGACCCATATGCCGACAGCCGCGCACTCCTTACCGACGCCGTCGCCACCCTCCTTGATACCGGCGCCCACGACGGCAGCCTGCGAACCGACGTCACCTCCGACGATGTTCTCCTCCTCATGGGTGGGATCGCCTATTCCGTGCAGCACGGCAGCAAAGAGCAGGCCCGTCGGCTCGTCGACCTCCTCATGGACGCGCTGACCAAGGGCTCGACCGCGAGCTGCACCCAAGCTCCCGGATCCGGCGCGTCCAACGTGCGCGCCGGCACGGCCAATCCATCGAGCGGCGCTGTCGACGTTCATGAGGCTCCAGGCGCATGACACCCACCCAACTCCGAGCGCATTCCGTTAGGAGTTCCAAGCGCTTCAGCGGCCGGGGCTTGGGGCTCACCCGCCGAGGTCGGCAGCCCGTCCCGTCCCGGACGTCTCACAGGCCACAGGCGAGATACCGAGCGAAGACCTCCTGGCTGTCCGGGGTGAAGGTCCACTGCCGCAGCGCCCGCCGCACCTCGGACTCGGTCAGCCAGCCGTGCCAGGCCACCTCACCCGGGTCGGGGGCGCCTGTCTCCGCGAGTACGGCATCGCACACCCCGAGCCAGTGCGGGCTGAGCCCGCTCCGGTTGAGGAACCTGAACCGGAGGCGCACTGCCGCCGCCGCTCCCAGCTCCTCACGGAGTTCACGGACAGCGGCGTCCTCATAGGACTCGCCGACTCCCGCGGCGCCCCCGACCCCGAGTTCGTAGTGGCCTGGGAAGCGGGTCAACTGCTCGGCACGCCGATGGACGAGAAAGCGGCCTTGCCCATCACGGCACACCACCAAGGCGACACGGTGCAGCCACCCCTCCCGAACGGCGTCCCACCGCCTGACCACCCCCAGCACACGGTCCTGAACGTCGACGCGTTCCACGAGTTCATCCACGCCGCACACGATCGCAGAACCCACTGACACCGCCCGGAGTCCCCCGTCGGCCGTCATGGTGGATCTCACTCCGCGGTTTCTGTTCCTGGATCCGTTCGTGCGATGATCTGCCGCCATGAGAGATGTGTGGGGAAAGGCGGTCGGCGCGCTGGTGCTGGCCGCGACCGTGGCGGCTGCGAGCGGCTGTGGCGGCTCGGACGACGAGGACACCTCGAAGCCGGCCGCGAAGGCGGAGAAGGCGCCGAGCGTGAAGGCGGCGGTCACCGCCTTCCAGGACGCGGTGACGGAGTTCGACGAGGACGGCGGCTGCGTCGAGAAGGAGCCGGGTACCTGCTGGCCGCAGATGAAGGCGCTGATGAAGCCCGCGCGTGACCTGCGGAAGGCGGCGAACGCCGACGACAAGAACGGGCCGAAGTTCTGGTCGGAGGCGTACGCGCTGATCAACACGATGGAGAAGGGCGTCAAGGTGGGGAACGACCAGGGCGTCCCGGCCGGCGAATCAATGGCCCTGACGAACCGCGACGACGTGTTCGGCTCCGCCCACAAGCTGTCGGACTGGCTGGACCAACACCCGGTGTCGTAGCGGCCTTTCGATGCCCCACCGCGCGGCCGCCGCCCGCCGGCCGCGCGTGCCAGTCCGAGGATGTGCCCGCGGAAACCAGCAACTTATGGTGCGCCAGCCTCCGTGCGAGCCGGTACGCCCCGAATGACCGCCTCACCCAGTCGCCGTCGTCGCACCCTCGCCGCGCATCAGAAGCAACGCTGAGGCTCAGGCGCGAACGCCACCCGGATCGACGGCCCGGCAGTGTCGGTAGCTTCGGCTGTGATTTCCTGGCTGCAGAAGTCCGATGTGGTCGCGAACTTCCCTGTGCTGAAGCTGAATCCGTCCGGGAGGCGTCCAACCATCGAGCTGCAGGGCACCTGCGATCTTCCCCTTCGGTAGGTTCGCACCGGGTGAGCGGGCCGAGTATCGGGGTCGGCATCGCCGCGCCCTGGTGTGGCCAGCGGCCTGCTGCCTACGAAGGAGACCTCTGTGACGTACCCAGCCCCCACCGACCGCGGCCCTGGCCCCGTTGACGACAGCCGGTTCCGTACGAGGTGGTTTCTGGTCGCGGTGGCATTGCTTGTCGTAGTAGTTGTGCTCGGTGCCTTCCTCATCGTTGGCAGCGGCGGCGGTGAGCAGCAGGACGCGGCGGACGGCACCCGGGGCCCTGCCTCCACAGCGAGCCCAACCGGCAGGCAGTCAGCCGAATTTCAAGACGGCAGGTGCCCGCGGCTGTCGGACAAGAGCACCCAAGTGCCCGACACGGCACCGGCAGGAGTGACCTGGGGACTGTTCCGGACCATGGCGCTGCCGACCTCTGAAGCGGCAGGTCCGGCCGTCACCGACGGCGACGTGGCGCGCTGCTACGCCCGCACTCCCACCGGCGCACTGCTGGCGGCCGCGCAGATTGCAGTGCGCGCCCTCCTGGCACAGGACTGGCGCACCGTCATGGAGGAACAAACGTACGGTGACACCCGGGATTCCTACATCGAACAGCGCACGAAGCTGGAGAAGAAGACAAGCCCTCCGCCTCCGGAGCCGGGGGAACTCGGGCAATACGCCGGCTTCCGCTTCGTCACCTACGACTCGCGAACGGCCGTGATCGAACTGGTGACCCGCTTCTCGGACACGGGCGCCCTTCAGGTGTCCACCGCGACCGTGCAGTGGCGTGATGGTGACTGGCGGTACCAGTACTCCACCACATACACGCAGCCGAAAAGCCTGGACAGCCTCGCCGGCTATGTGCCCTGGGGTGGTGTCTGAAGCCCTGCCCTGTCAATGGCGTTGAGGACCGTTCGGCGGAGATCACCCCGGCCTGCTCGCGCCCCAGTTCGCGCTACCGCCTCGGCATGAGCTCGATCGTGCCTGTCGGCCTCTTCGGCGCTCACGTTCCCGTCGGGCAGCGGCCGGGGGGACGCATTGCTGCGCCTCGGGCCTCAAGTGCACATGTACAGGTGTCATCGCCGCCACCGGCAAGGCGCCCTTGTAGGTCACGCGGCTCCGACACACTTGGTCCCTACTTGGTCGTGTGCGTGGGGTAGACCTGCACATCGGTGTAGGCGCCCTTGATCTGCCCCGCGCCCGCGGGCCACTTCAGAGTCACGGAGTGGGTCTCGTTCGGAGGCGTCACCAGGATGTGGGTCGGCGACGTGAGGCTCTCGGCGCTGTTGTCGATCTCGTAGGCGAGGTTGAAGACGGCGGTGTCACCGGGCTCGAGAGTCGTGACCCGCGGCTGGGCCCGGCCGCGCTCGATCGGGGTGGTGGTGTGGTCGGCGTCCTTGATGTCCACGCCCGCGAAACCTGTCGCCGAGCAGGTGGTCGACCCTCGGTTGGTCATGGTGATGTCGATCCTGCCGGAGCTCTCGTCGGGCGCGGCGTCCTGGGCGTCGATGGCCAGGTTCTGCGTCTTGCAGAACGTGACCTTGGCGCCGTCCGCCTGCGCGCCGCCCGCGCCTGCCCCGGCTTCGGTGCCCTTGCCCGAACCCGGCTGCTTGTCGCCCGCCTCAGAGCTGCCCGAGCCCGAGCCGGCCCCCGGCTTCACGTCACCGTTCGAGGACGAGGACGAAGACGAAGGCGAAGACGCGGTCGGGGAGTTCGAAGTCGAGGAGCCCTTGGACGACGCGTCCGCCTCCGAGTCGTCACCGCCGCAGGCGGTGAGCGAGAGGGCGGCGGCGAGGCTGACGGCGGCGAGAGCGGCGAGGCGGGTGGTCTTCATGGTTCCCCCAGAAGGAAGGCGACGGACGTGCCGGAGCCGTGCATGCGGCCGTAACCATTTGTAGCTTGCACCGAGTTACGAGCGATTCTCCGCGACGTCTTCGTTCCGTCACAGGCGATGCCCTTGTGGCTCTCGCAGTGCCCCTATTGGCCAGCAGGGCTGTACCTTCGGCCACCCACCTGGACCGCGCCCGTCCCGCACCTGGTCCGCCCGCGGAAGTCCCGCCTGAGTCCACGAGCTGAGCGTTCATGGGCCGCCGATGGACCACCGGGCCGCTGAACCACGGAACCCCTCGCCCACCGGGCCGCCGGGCTCACCGGGCCACCGACCTCACCGGCCACATGGCGACGCTCCGAGCGCGCCGGTCGCAGGTTGAGCACGCCGGCCGCCCATGACAGGCTCATGCCCTGTGATCGATGACTCCGCGAAAGAGTACCTGCACAGCGATCTGCGAGAGCTCCGCGAGGCGATGCTCTGGAAGCTCGACGGGCTCTGCGAGTACGACGTACGCCGCCCCCTGACCGCGACGGGGACCAACCTCCTCGGCCTGGTCAAGCACCTGTCGATCCTGGAGTCCAGGTACTTCGGGGAGGTCTTCGACCGACCGCACCCCAAACCCCTGCCGCGGTGGGACGGAGCCGGAGAGCACGGGGCCGACATGTGGGCGACCGAGCACGAAACACGCGAAGAGATCACTGATCGCTACCGTCGTGCCGGGCAGCACGCGGACGCGACGATCACTGCCCTCGCCCTCGACTCCCCCGGCTACGTGCCCTGGTGGCCGCGCCCCAACGTGAAACTGTTCAACATCCTGGTCCACATGCTCACCGAAACCAGCCGTCACGCCGGACACGCCGACATCCTGCGTGAACAGCTCGACGGCTCGACAGGGACAACAGTTGGGCATGCGACTCCGCGGTGCGAGACGGCCGTCCGGGAGGCCCGGTGCGCGAAGATCGCGCGAGCCGCCGAAGCAGCCGCCAGCAGGCTCGGGGCGACCGGGTCGTGAGCGGCCACCGAGACCCGCTCCCGCCGTTCCGAAACCTCATTCGCGGCGCTGCTCAATTGGCCGTCGCGTAACGGAACATCGGCAACCGCGCCCCAGCCAGGGAGAATGACTGCGGGCGGAGTGCGTGCTGTCCCGTGGGCAGGACAATGCCGAAGAGATTTCCTTGACCGGTAATCCGGGCGGCGGCAATGCTGAGAGTTCCGAATGATCTGCCGCCACGGGGGGTGGGCGCGTTGTTTTCGTCCCTGACCGGTTCCTTCGGCAATGATTCGATCCGCGGCCGGTGAGTGCCGCAGGGCACACGATTCCTGAGGTGTTCCGGCGGCGGGCTGCCGCGCACCCGGGGGCGACCGCGATCACCTGCGGTGATGTGTCACTGACCTACCGGGAGCTGGACGCCAGGGCGGACCGGTGGGCACGGGCGCTCCGGCAGCGGGGGGTCGGCCAGGAGTCGGTGGTGGCCGTCATGCTGCCGCGTTCGGTGGAACTCGTCGTGGCATTCCTGGCTGTGCTCCGGGCCGGTGGCGTTTATCTGCCACTCGATCCCGGCCACCCGTCCGAACGCGTCGCGATATCGCTGCGGGATGCGCGGCCGGTGCTGTCGCTGACCGAATCGATATTGGCCGATAATGTGCTGGGGGGTATGTGCCCGCAGGTGTTTCCGGAGGATTTGGACGCCGCGCCGGTGTCGGCGGACGCCTGCCGGATGCCGCGACCGGACCAGTTGGCCTACGTGATGACGACGTCCGGGTCGACCGGAGCGCCCAAGGGCACCGGGATCACCCACCGGGACGTCGTGGACCTCGCGCGGGACCGGCGCTGGCTCGGCGGCGCCCACGCACGGCTCCTCGCCCACGCACCCCTCACCTTCGACGCCTCCGTCTACGAACTGTGGGTCCCGCTCCTCAACGGTGGTCATGTCGTCGTGGACCGGTGCGGGTCCGGGGACATGACGCCGGACCGGCTCCGGGAACTGGTCCACGCCCACGGCATCACCGCCGTCTTCCTGACCACGGCGCTGTTCAACCTCCTGGCGGGTGAGGACGCGCGGTGCCTCGCCGGACTGCGGACGGTGTGGACCGGGGGCGAGCGGGGCTCGGCGTCCGCCTTCCGCCGTGCCGTGCGGGCGTGCCCGGAGACCGAGTTCGTGCACGTGTACGGCCCGACGGAGGCCACCGTCTTCGCCCTCTGCCGTTCCCTGGGAACGGTGGAGCGGCTCGGCCCGGGCGGACCTGACGGGCGGCCCGGAAACGACGCACCCCTCGGGCGGCCCGGAGACGACCTGCCTCTCGAGCCGCCCGGGGACGACGTGCCCCTCGGGCGGCCCATGGACGGCGTACGCGCGTACGTGCTCGACGGCGCCCTGCGTTCCGTGCGGCCGGGCGGCACCGGTGAGCTGTACCTGGCCGGGGCCGGCCTCGCCCGTGGCTACGTACGGCAGGCGGCGCTGACCGCGGAGCGGTTCGTGGCGTGTCCGTTCGGGCCCGCGGGCGCACGCATGTACCGGACCGGCGACGTCGTGGCCCGGACGGACGACGGCGAGCTGGTGTTCCGCGGACGCGCCGACGACCAGGTGAAGGTGCGGGGCTTCCGCATCGAGCCCGGTGAGGTCGAGACGGCGCTCCTCGCCCATCCCGGGGTCGCGCAGGGGGTCGTCGTCGCCCACGAGGGGCCCGGCCCGGGCAGGCGCCTGGTGGCGTACGTGGTCGCGACCGGAGCCACGGGAGCGGGGTGGGGCTCCGGGGAGGGGGACATCGCCGTCGACTCGGGCTTCCGGGCGGGCGAGCTGCGGGCGTTCGTGGCCCGTCGGCTGCCGGAGTTCATGGTTCCCGCGGCGGTCGTCGTACTCGACCGGATGCCGCTGACACCCAACGGCAAGGTCGACCGCGGTGCCCTGCCGCCGCCGGTGTTCGCGCCGGAGCGGTACCGGCCGCCGGGCACCCCGGACGAGGAGGCCCTGTGCGGGCTCTTCGGCGCGGTCCTCGGGCTCGACCGGGTGGGCGTGGACGACGACTTCTTCGGCATGGGCGGTGACAGCATCCAGTCGATCCAGGTGGCCTCCCGCGCTCGCGAGCGGGGCCTCCGGATCACCGCTCGGCAGATCTTCGAACACCGCACCGTCGCCCGGCTCACCGAGGCCGTGGCCGGGTCCCGCGGCCCCGTGCCCGCCGAGCCGGACCACGGGGTGGGGTGGATGCCGCTGATGCCGGTGGCGAGGTGGGTCGAGGAGCTCGGGCCGGGCGCGGAGCGGCTGGCGCAGGCGGTCGTGGTGCGCTGCCCGGCCGGCGTGGACCGGGCCGGTCTCGTGGCGACGCTGGGCGCGGTGCTGGACCACCACCACCTGCTGCGCGCCCGCCTGGTCACGGAGAACGGCGGGGGTCTGCGCGTGGACCCGCCGGGCCGGGTCGAGGCCGGACCCCTGCTGCGCCGGGTCGAGGCCGGACCCCTGCTACGCCGGGTCGAAGCCCGATCCCTGCTGCGCCGGGTCGACGCCCGGTCGTTGCCGCGCCGGGACGAGCACGGCGACGAGGACTGGCACGCGCTGCTGGTGGACCAGCTGGACGCGGCCGTGGCCCGGCTCGATCCGGTGGCGGGCACGATGGCGCAGTTCGTCTGGTTCGATGCGCCCGCCGGGGCGGGACGGCTGCTCGTCGTGGTGCACCACCTGGTGGTCGACGGCGTCTCGTGGCGGATCCTGCTGCCCGACCTGGCCACGGCCTGGGCACAGGTGCGCGGGGGGACGCCGCCGTCCCTGCCGCCGGTGCCGACGTCGGCCCGGCGCTGGGCGACGGCGCTCGCGGCCGAGGCGGTGCGCCCCGAGCGCGTCCGCGAACTGGCCGACTGGGCCTCCCTGGTGGCCGGCCCCGATCCGCTGCTCGGCACCAGGAGGATCGACCCCGCGCTCGACGTCCGGGCCACCGTGGGCAGGGTCCGGGTGCGGTCGTCGACAGCCGTGACCGAGGCGGTGCTCACCACGCTGCCCGCGGTGTTCCACGGCGGCGTCAACGACGGGCTCCTGACCGCCCTGGCGCTGGCGGTCGCGCGGTGGCGCCGTCGCCGCGGCGTGACCGAGACGTCGGTACTGCTGCGCCTGGAGGGACACGGCAGGGAGGAGGAGGCGGTGGAGCCGGGGGCGGACCTGTCCCGGACCGTGGGCTGGTTCACCAGCGTCTTCCCGGTCCGCCTCGACGTGGCGGGGGTGGACGTCGACGAGGCGTTCGCGGGCGGTCCCGCGGCGGGCACGGCGGTCAAGGCGGTGAAGGAACAGCTCCGGGCGGTCCCGGGCCGAGGGATCGGCCACGGGCTGCTGCGGTACCTGAACCCCGAGACGGCCCCGGTGCTCGCCGCACTCCCCAGCGGGCAGATCGGGTTCAACTACCTGGGCCGCTTCTCCCCGCCGGAAGCCGACCCCGGTCCCGCCTCCGACTTCACCCCCACCGCCGACTTCGACCGCCTCACCGAGCTGGCCGAGCTGGACACCGGGCACGGCCCGGACATGCCCGCCCTGTCCGAGCTGGACATCAACGCGATGGTCACCGGTACGCGGCTCGGCGCCGTCTTCGCCGCCCCGGCCGGTGTCCTCACCCGCGCCGAGGTGGGCGAGATCGCCGAGTTGTGGTGCGCTGCGCTCGAAGGCCTGGCCCGCCACGTCAGCGAGCGCGGCGCGGGCGGCCTGACGCCGTCGGACGTCCCCCTGGTGTCGGTGGGGCAGGAGGAGATCGAGGCGTGGGAGGAGCGGTACCCCGGCCTGACGGACATCTGGCCGGCCACGGCGCTCCAGACGGGCCTGCTCTTCCAGTCCGGCCTCGCCGGGTCCGCGTTCGACGCCTACCAGGTGCAGTACGTGCTGCACCTCGCCGGGCCCGTGGACCCGGCCCGGCTGCGCGGGGCCGGGCAGGCGCTGCTCGACCGGCACGCCGCCCTGCGGGCCGCGTTCGTTCCGGACGCCGAGGGCCGACTGGTGCAGCTCGTTGGCACCGGCGTGGAACTGCCCTGGCGGGAGGTCGAGCTCGACGCCGCCGGTCTCGACGGGTTCCTCGCCGACGACCTGGCGCAACGCTTCGACCCGCGGGTACCACCGCTGCTGCGCCTCTCCCTCGTCCGGACGGGCGCGGGGGCGCACGAACTGGTGCTCACCGCGCATCACGCCCTGTTCGACGGCTGGTCGCTGTCGCTGCTCCTGCGGGACCTGCTGCGCCTGTACGGCTCGCACGCCCTGCCGCGCGCACGCGACCCCCGGGATTTCCTGGCCTGGCTGTCCCGGCAGGATGCCGCCGGGGCGGCCCGGGCCTGGGCGGCCGAGCTCGCCGGCCTGACCGAACCCACGCTGCTGGCCGGCGGCCGTGGCCGGGACGGCATCGGGCAGGTCGACGTCCCCCTCACCGCGGACACCGCCCGTCTCCTCGAACGCCGTGCCGCGCGCCTCGGCGTCACGCTCAACACCGTCGTCCAAGGCGCCTGGGGAGTGCTGCTGGGTCTGCTCACCGGCCGCCGGGACGTGCTGTTCGGCACCATGGTGTCCGGCAGGAACGCCGGGGTGCCGGGCGTGGACTCGACGGTGGGTCTGTTCCTCAACACCGTGCCCGTCCGGGTGCGGTGCGCCCCCGGGCGGGCCGTGGACGAGCTGCTCACCGACCTGCAGGAGCGGCAGGCCGGGCTGCTCGACCACCACCATCACGGCCTGCCCGACATCCAGCGGGCCGCCGGTCCTGGCGCGCTGTTCGACACGTTCGTCGCGTTCGAGTCCTTCCCGCTGGACCGCGCCGGCCTGGCCGACGCGGGCGCCGCCGCCGGGATCACCCTCACCGGCATCCGCCCGTTCACCACCACGCACTACGCCCTGACCGTCCTGGCCCTGGCCGACTCCGGGGCCCCTCTGCGCCTCGCCGTGCAGTACCGGCGGGACCTGTTCGGCAGGGCGGAAGCCGCCGACGTCGCCGTCCGCCTCGGGCGGGTCCTGACACAGTTCGCGGCGGACTCCCGGTGCCGGGTGGCGGCGATCGACGTCCTGGAGCCCGGGGAACGCGCGCTGGTGGGACCCGCCGTCGCACCGCCGGCCGACGACACCGTGCCCGGCCTGTTCGCGCGCCAGGTGGCGGCCACGCCCGACGCGACCGCGGTGGTGTCCCAGGACGGCGTAGCGATGTCGTACGCCGAGCTGAACACACGGGCGAACGCGGTGGCGCACGAGCTGATCCGGCGCGGCGTCGGCCCCGAGTCGCTGGTCGGGGTGGCCGTGCCGCGCTCCCCCGACCTCGTCGTGGCGCTGCTCGGCGTACTGAAGGCCGGGAGCGCGTACCTGCCGGTCGATCCCGCGCACCCGGCCGGGCGCCTGGAGGCCGTTGTCGCCGAGGCACGCCCCGCTCTGGTTCTGGTCACCGCCGGGACGGCGCCGACGGTACCCGGTGACCACCTGTGCGTCACCGGGATCACGGGCGCCGGCGGGGACCCGCGGGACGAGGACCGGACGTCGCCGCTGCTGCCGGACCACGCGGCGTACCTGATGTACACCTCGGGGTCGACCGGGGAGCCCAGGGGCGTGGTGGTCACCCACCGCAACGTGACGGCGTGCCTGCGGGACCTCGCGTCCCGTGCGGGCGTCGAACCGGGTGAGCGGGTGCTCGCGGGCACGTCGGTGAACTTCGACGTGTCGGTGTTCGAGATCTTCGCCACGCTGTGCAACGGCGGTGTGGTCGAGCCGGTCCGGGACGTGCTCGTGCTCGCCGAACGCGAGGGCTGGTCGGGCGGGGTGGTCAGTACGGTGCCATCGGCGTTCGCGGAGCTCCTCGACCGGATCGCGGGCAAGGTCGCCGTCCGTACCGTGGTGTTCGCGGGCGAAGCGCTGCCCGCCGCGCTCGTCGACCGGGTGCGGCGGGCGATGCCCGGGACACGCGTCGTCAACGGCTACGGGCAGAGTGAGACGTTCTACGCCACCGCGTGCGTGGTCCCCGACGCGCACGGCGGGGCCACCACGGGCAGCGCACCGGTCGGGACGCCGCTGGCGGGAGTGCGCGTGTACGTGCTGGGACCGGGCCTGGCGCCCGTGCCGCCGGGAACGGTGGGCGAGGTGTACGTCGCGGGCGCCACCGTGGGCCGCGGCTACCACGGCAGGCCGGGGCCGACGGCGGAGCGGTTCGTCGCCGACCTGTTCGGGGCGGCCGGGGAGCGCATGTTCCGCACCGGGGACCTGGCCCGGCGGAACCCGGCCGGGGAACTGGAGTACGTGGGCCGCGGCGACGCGCAGCTGAAGGTCCGCGGCTTCCGGGTCGAACCCGCCGAGGTGGAAGCCGCGCTGACGGCGCACCCCGGCGTCGGCCGGGCCGTGGCCGTCCCGCACGACGGGCGCCTGGTCGCGTACGTCGTCCCGGACGGCGGAGACGTGCGGCCTTCCGCCGTACGTGACTTCGTGGCGGAACGGCTGCCGGAGTACCTGGTCCCGGCCGTGGTGACGGTGCTCGACCGGTTGCCGTTGCTGGCGAACGGGAAGCTGGACCGGGCGGCCCTGCCCGCACCGCGGTTCCCCACCCGCGCGTACCGGGCGCCGCGCACCGCCCACGAGGAGACGCTCTGCCGGCTCTTCGCCGAGGTGCTCGGGGTCGAACGGGTCGGTGTCGACGACGGGTTCACCGCCCTCGGCGGTCATTCGCTGCTCGCGATGCGGCTCGTCGGCCGCGTCCGCGAGGCGGTCGGCGTGGAGCTGCCGGTCGCCGCGTTCTTCGAGGCCGCCAGCGTGGCCCTGCTGGCCCGCAGGCTCGCCGGCGTGCCTTTGCCCGCACGCCCCGGACAGTCCGAACGCCCCGAACGTCCTCGCCTGCGCCGGAGGAACAGATGATCC
Organism: Streptomyces sp. CC224B; assembly: GCF_030010595.1. NCBI lineage: Bacteria > Bacillati > Actinomycetota > Actinomycetes > Kitasatosporales > Streptomycetaceae > Streptomyces > Streptomyces sp. CC224B. The sequence goes on from NZ_JASCXL010000049.1 coordinate 15,353, forward strand.
CGCTGTCGTTCGCCCAGCGCCGGTTGTGGTTCATCGACCGGTTCGAAGGACCGTCCGCGGTCTACAACCTGCCCTTCGCCGTCCGGGTCACCGGTCCGCTGGACGTGCCGGCGCTGGCGGCGGCCGTGCGGGACGTGGTGGCCCGGCACGAGAGCCTGCGCACGCTGATCGTCGAGGAGGCGGGGGTGCCCTTCCAGAGGGTGCTGCCGGTGGCCGACGCCGAGCTCGACGTCCCGGTGGTCGACGTGCCGCCCGGCGGCCTCGACGAGGCGGTGACGGCCGCGACCGGGTACCGGTTCGACCTCTCGGCGGAGATCCCGGTCCGGGCGTGTGTGCTGCGCCAAGGCGCGACCGAGCACGTGCTGGTCCTCGTCGTGCACCACATCGCGGCCGACGGCGAGTCGATGAGACCGCTGGCGCGGGACCTCAGCGTGGCGTACCGCGCCCGGAGCGCGGGCCGCGCCCCGTCCTGGCCCGAACTGCCGGTGCAGTACGGCGACTTCACCCTGTGGCAGCGTGAGCTGCTGGACGCGGACGGGGGCGTGCTCGCCGGGCAGGTGGAGTACTGGCGCGGTGAGCTGGCCGGGGTGGCGCAGCCGCTGCGGCTGCCCGTGGACCGGGCCCGGCCGGCGGTGGCGAGCCGTCGCGGCGACGTCGTGGAGTTCACCGTCGGCCCCGGGCTGCTCGATGCCTCCCGTGCGCTGGCGCAGGCCCACGGCGCGACCGTGCCGATGGTCTTCCAGGCGGCGCTGGCGGTGCTGCTGCACCAGCTCGGCGGCGGTGACGACCTCACGATCGGTTCCCCGATCGCGGGCCGGCCGGACGACGGCCTCACCGACCTCGTGGGGTTCTTCGTCAACACCTGGGTGCTGCGGGCCGACCTGTCGGGCAACCCCTCGTTCGAGGAGCTCCTCGCACGGGTCAGGACCAAGGCGTTCGCCGCGTACGAGCATCAGGACGCGCCGTTCGAGCGGCTCGTGGAAATCCTCGCCCCGGAGCGGTCCACCGCCTACCATCCGCTGTTCCAGGTCATGTTCGTCTGGCAGCACGACGCGCGGATCGGCCTCGACCTGCCCGGCCTGGAGTCGAGCCTGCGCGCGCTGCCCACCGGCACCGCCAAGTTCGACCTGGAGTTCACCTTCCTGGCCGGCCCCGCGGGACAGGGTGCGCGGTGCCACCTCGAGTACGCCACGGACCTGTTCGACCGGGACACCGTCGCCAGGATCGCGGACCGGTACCTGCGGGTGCTACGGCAGGTCCTGACGGATCCGGGGGTCCGGGTGGGCGCGGTGGACGTACTGCTGCGGGACGAGCGGCAGGAGCTGCGCGAACTGAACGACACGGCGGCACCGGTCCTCGCGGACACGGTGCCCGGGCTCTTCGAGCGTCAGGTCGCCGGGACGCCGCACGCGGTCGCGGTCGAGTGCGACGGCGTGACCCTGACCTATGCGGAGCTGAACGCCCGGGCGGACCGGCTGGCCCGTGTCCTCGCCGGACGCGGTATCGGGCCGGAGTCGCTGGTGGCGCTGGCCCTGCCGCGGACGGCGGACCTGGTGGTCGCGCTCCTCGGAATCGCGAAGTCCGGTGCGGCGTACGTGCCCGTCGACCCCCGCTACCCGAGCGAGCGCGTCGACTCCATCCTGGCGGACGCGCGCCCCCGCGCCGTCGTCACCGACCGTCCGGGGACGGGCGCGGGGCCGGTGCGCGTGCTCCTCCGCCCCGACGAGGACGGCGTCGAGGCGCCGGTACGTCCGCCACGGCCCGACAGCGCGCTGTACGTGATGTACACGTCGGGTTCGACGGGCGCTCCGAAGGGGGTGGTCGTCACCCACCGGACCGTGGCCAACGGCATCCGGCAGCTCGCCGCCGTGGTCGGCGGCGGGTGGCGTGTCCACGCGGCGACCTCCGTCAACTTCGACGTGTCCGTGTTCGAGATCCTCACGGCGCTGTGCACCGGTGGGGTGGTCCACGTGCTGCGGGACGTGCTCGCGCTGGCGGACGGGAGCGGCCGGCCGGGCGGGGTGGTCAGCGCGGTGCCGTCCGTCCTCGCCGAGATGGTCGACCAGGTCGCGGACGGGATGACCGCGGACGTGGTCGTGTTCGGTGGCGAGGCGCTGCCGGCCTCGCTGGTGCGCCGGGTCCGCGAGGCGTTCCCCGGTGCGCGGGTGGTCAACTGCTACGGGCAGACCGAGAGCTTCTACGCCACGGCGTACGTCGTGCCCGGCGCAGAATCCGAGGGCACCGCGTCAGGAACCGACGGCACCGCGTCGGGAACCGAGGGCGCCGCCCCCGGACCCGGCGGTGCCGTCGGGGACTCCGGCGGCGCCCACGCGGCGGCTCACGGTGTGGTCCCCATCGGCACCCCGCTGGGCAACATGCGGGTGCACGTCCTCGGCCCCGGTCTGCGGCCGGTGCCCCCCGGCGTCGTGGGTGAGCTGTACGTCGCCGGTGAGATCGCCAGGGGCTACGCCGGGCGCCCCGGGCTCACGGCGGAGCGCTTCGTCGCGGACCCGTTCGGCCCGGCCGGCACCCGGATGTACCGGACCGGCGACCTGGCCCGCCGGGGCGGCGGCCAGCTGCACTACGCCGGGCGCGCGGACGCCCAGGTGAAGGTGCTGGGCTTCCGGATCGAGCCGGCCGAGGTGGAGGCCGCCCTGACCGCGCACCCGGCGGTGGCCCAGGCGGTGGTGACCGTCGGGGCGAAGGGCACCCGGCACCTGGTGGGCTACGTCGTCCCGACCGCCGCCGGGACGGGCGGGGACACCGGCCGCCCCGACGAGCCCGGCGTCGGCCTGACCGCCGGTCTGTCGGTCACCGAGCTGCGCCGGTTCGTGTCGGAGCGCCTGCCGGAGTACATGGTGCCGTCGGCGTGGATGGTCCTCGACCGGCTGCCGCTCGGGCCGAACGGCAAGGTGGACCGGGCGGCCCTGCCGGAGCCGAGGTGGGGCACCGGGACGTACCGGGCGCCGCGCTCCCCCGTCGAGGAGGCGCTGGCCGGCGTCTACGCCGAGGTTCTCGGGCTGGGCCGGGTCGGAGTGGACGACGACTTCTTCGCCCTCGGCGGGGACAGCATCCGGTCGATCCAGGTGGTGTCGCGCGCCCGGGCCGTCGGCGTGCGGGTGACACCCCGGCAGGTCTTCGAGCGCCGGACGGCCGCCGCGCTGGCCGCCGTCGCGGTCAGCGACCGTGTCGGCACCACGCCGGTCCTCGCCGAGCTCGACGGCGGGGGCGTGGGGTGGATGCCCCTGCTGCCGGTCGGTTCGTGGCTGGTCGAGAGCGGCGGCGTCAACCGGTTCGCCATGGCCGCGCTCCTCGACCTGCCGCCGGACCTGGACGAGGCGGGCCTGGTGGCGACGGTGCGCGCGGTGGTCGACCACCACGACGCGCTGCGCGTGCGCCTCGTGCCCGAAGGCGGCCTCACGGTCGGGCCCCCGGGGTCGGTCGACGTACGGGCGCTGCTCCGCCGCGTCGAGGGCACGGCGTCGGTGCCCGAGGAGCTGGCCGCGTGCGCGGACGCGCTGGACCCGGTGGGCGGCGTGCCGGCGCGGTTCGTGTGGTTCGACGCCGGCGCCGGGCGGCCGGGCAGGCTCCTCGTGGTGCTGCACCACTTCGCGGTCGACGGTGTGTCGTGGCGGATCCTGCTGCCGGACCTGGCGGCGGCGTGGGCCCGGATCCGCGAGGGCGGGACGCCGTCCCTGGAACCGGTCGGGACCTCGGTCCGGCGGTGGGCGCACGCGCTCGTGGCCGAGGCCTCGAGCCCGCGGCGGCTCGCCGAGCTGCCGTACTGGCGGCGGGTTCTCGACGGCCGCGACCCCGTCCTCGGGTCCCGGCCGGTCGACCCCGCCGTCGACACGCTGGCCACGGCGGACACCCTGGAGGTGCGCCTGCCCGGCACGGTGACGAGGGCGCTGCTGACCGATCTGCCGGAGGCGTTCCGCTGCGGGGCGGACGACGGGCTGCTGGCGGCGCTGGCCCTGGCCGTCGTCCGGTGGCGGCGGGACCGGGACGTCGCCGAACCCTCGGTGCTCCTGCGGGTGGAGGGGCACGGCCGGGAGGAGGCGGTGGTCCCCGGCGCGGACCTGTCGCGGACCGTGGGCTGGTTCACGACGATGTTCCCGGTGCGCCTCGACCTCGACGGCTGCGACCTGGACGAGGCGTTCGCCGGGGGGCCGGCCGCCGGTGCCGTGGTGAAGGCCGTCAAGGAGCAGCTGCTGGCCGTCCCGGACCGGGGCATCGGCTTCGGGCTGCTGCGGTACACGAACCGCGAGACCGGGGACGACCTCGCCACACGGCCGACCGGGCAGGTGGCGTTCAACTACCTCGGCTGGTTCTCGGCGGCCGACATGCCGGACCACCTGCGGGGGCTCGGCTGGAACCGGATCGCCGAGCTGCCCGTGCCGCTGGACCCGGACATGCCGGTGCCGGCCGCCGTGGACATCCACGCCGCCGCCGTCGACCGCGGGCGGGGGCCGCGGCTCGAAGCCACCCTGGCGTACGCGACCGGCGTCCTGTCCCGCACCGCGGCCCGGGAACTGGCCGACCTGTGGGGAGCCGCCGCGGCGGGCCTCGCCCGGCACGTCACCGGCCCGGGCGCGGGCGGCCTGACGCCGTCGGACCTCCCCCTGGTGCGGGCCGGGCAGCAGCGGATCGAGAGGTGGGAGCGGCGGTATCCGGGCCTGGCCGACGTCTGGCCCCTGACCGCCCTGCAGTCCGGCTTCCTGTTCCACGCGATGGCGGCGGGGGCCGCGTACGACGCGTACCACATGCAGGTGGTGTTCCACCTGTCCGGTGAGGTGGACGCGGCGCGCATGCGGGCGGCCGGCCAGGCCGTCCTCGACCGGTACGCGAACCTGCGCGTGGCCTTCACCGACGGCGCCGGCGGCAGGCCGGTGCAGGTCGTCGTCGACGGCGTGGAGCTGCCCTGGCGGTACGCCGACCTGACCGGCGCCGGCGAGGACGAGCGGCGGGACCTGCTCGCGCGGGACCACGCGGAACACTTCGACCCGGCGGTGCCGCCGCTGCTGCGGATGACGCTGGTACGCCGAGGCCCCGGCCGCGCCGACCTGGTGGTGACGGCCCATCACCTGCTGTTCGACGGCTGGTCGGTTCCGCTGCTCCTGCGGGACGTGCTGCTGTGCTACGGCTCCGGCGCGCCGACGCTGCCGCCGGTCCGGCCGTACCGCGACTTCCTGGCCTGGCTCGTCACCCAGGACCAGGAGGCGGCCGGGCGCGCCTGGGCGGGTGAGCTCGACGGGGTCCGCCAGCCCACCCTGGTGGCCCCCGGCGCGGGCTCCGGCGCGGGGGCGGGGCAGGTCGACGTCCCCCTCGCCGCGGCCACCGCGGCCGCGCTGGCCAGGCGCGCGGCCGACGTCGGCGTGACCGTGAACACCGTGGTGCAGGGTGCGTGGGCGGTGGTCCTCACGGAGCTGGCCGGGCACCCGGACGTGGTGTTCGGAGCGACGGTGTCGGGCCGCCCACCCGCGCTCGCGGAGGTGGACTCCATGGTGGGGCTGTTCATCAACACCGTGCCCGTACGGGTGCGCCGGGCGGCGGGCCGCACCTACGCGGAGCTGATGACGGAGCTGCAGGACCGGCAGGCCGCGCTGCTCGACCACCACCACTACGCCCTGGCCGACATCCAGCGGTCCCTGGGGGTGGCCCCGCTGTTCGACACCCTCGTCGTCTTCGACTCGTACCCGGTGGACTCGGCCGGGATCGGCGAGGCCCGTGCCGCCGCGGGGATCACGGTCACCGCGGTCACCACCCCGGTCGGCGGGACCCACTACCCCCTGACCGTGATGGCGAACGTGGACCCGCACCTGCGCCTGGTGCTGCAGCATCGGCACAGCGCGTTCGGCCAGGAGGCCGCCGCGGCCGTCGCCGCCCGGTTGGCCCGGGTCCTGGGCGAGTTCGCCGCCGACCCCCACCGCCCGGTCGCGGCGGACGGGACGGTGGCGCCGCGCCCCTCGACCCACCGCGTACCGGCCGCGAGCGCCGGCGTGGCGCCGCGCACCGCCGGCGAGCGCGTCGTCGCCGGGCTCTGGGCGGACCTCCTCGACCGTGCGGGCCCCGACGCCGTCGGCGTGCGCGAGAAGTTCTTCGAGGCCGGCGGGACGTCGTTGACGTTGATGGCGCTGAGCAACCGGCTGAGCGAGCTGGCCGGACACAAGGTGTCCGTGGGGACGCTGCTGAAGCACACCACCGTGGAAGCGATGGCACGCCTGCTCGACGGGCGGCCGGCCTCCGGGGACGGCCGCGAGCCGACCACCGGGGGCGACGGAGAGTGGGGGTACGAGCTGTGACGCGCTCCGACCGGGACGCCGTGGCGGTGATCGGGGTGGCGCTCGCGCTGCCCGGGGCCGCCGACCTGGACACTCTGCACGAGAACCTCGCGAACGGCACGGTCGGTGTGGGCCCTCCGGGCAGGGACCGGATGCACCACGCCGGAGCACCCGCCGACGCCGACTACGTCCGCATGGGGTACCTGGACCGGATCGACCTGTTCGACCACCGGTTCTTCGGTCTGTCGCCGCGCGAGGCGGAGCTGATGGACCCACACCAGCGGATAGCCCTGCAACTGGCACACCGCGCGATCGAGAACGCCGGCTACGCCCCGGGGAACCTGCGGGGCGTCCGCACCGCCGTGGTCCTCAGCGCGCCCACGCCCGGCTACGCGAGCCTGTACGAGGACGAGGACCCGCAGCAGATCCTCGGCTCACTGCCGTCCGCCACGGCGGCGCGCATCGCCTACTTCCTCGACCTCACCGGCCCGGTGGCCGTCGTGGACACCGCGTGCAGCGGCAGCCTCGCCGCGCTGGCCACCGCCGTGGAGCACCTGCGCGCCGGGCGGGCGGAGCTGGCGGTCGCGGGCGGCCTGAACGTCTTCTCGGTCCCGCTGACCCGCGATGCCCACGAGCCCCTGCGCGGCCTCGAGTCGCCGGATGCCGTCTGCCGCCCCTTCGACGCCGGGGCGAACGGCCTGGCGATCGGCGAGGGCGGCGGGCTCGTGCTGCTCAAGCGGCTGCCCGAGGCGCTGGCCGACGGGGACCACGTCCACGGGGTGGTGACCGGCATCGCCGTCAACCACAACGGGTTCCGGGCGACCGGCATGAGCGCGCCGAGCGCCTACGGCCAGGCGGAGGTGATCGCCGAGGCCTGGCGGCAGGCGGGCGCCGACTCCATCGACCTGGTGGAGTGCCACGGCTCCGCCACCCCGCTCGGCGACGTGGTGGAGGTCGACGGCCTGCAGCTCGCGTTCGCCGAGACGGGCCTGACCGGGCCGTGCGGGATCGGCGGGATCAAGGGCAACATCGGCCACCTCGACCAGGCCGCGGGCATGGCGGGCCTCTTCAAGGTGCTCGCCGGCCTGCGGCACGGCGTGCGCTACCCCAACCCGAACTTCCGGTCGCCGAACCCGATGGTCGACGTGTCCGGCCCGGTCCGGGTGGAGACGGAACTCGCGGAGTGGGTCCCGTCGTCGGGGGCGCGCCGGGCCGGGCTGAGTTCCTTCGGGCTGACCGGCACCAACGTCCACGCGGTGATCGAACAGCCGCCGGAGGGACGGGCCGCGGCGGGCGGCCCGCCGCCCGGGGCCGCGGCCCCGGTGGCCGAACTGGTCACCCTGTCGGCGAAGTCGCCCGCCGCGCTGGCCGCCTACGCGTCCCGCGTGGCCGCGTTCCTGGACCGGACGGAACACGGCCTGGCCGCGGTCGCGCAGGTGCTCAACCGGGGGCGCGACGACCACCCGTTCCGGTGGGCCGGTGTCGCCCGGGACACCGGGGAACTGGCCGCGTCGCTGCGTCGGGCGCGCCTCGGCGGGACGCCCGGCGCGCCTCCCCGCTCCGCGCCGGTCGTCCTGCTGTTCTCGGGCGACGGCGACCTGGGCGACGCCACGTGGGGCAGGCTGGCCGAGGCGTTCGACGGGCTCACCGGCGTGGGCGCGACCGGTACGGCGGGCGAACGGCTGTGTGCCCGGCTGGGTGCCGCGGGCGACCTCGTGCGGTCCCTGGGCGTGCGCGAGGCCCAGTTGGTGGGTTCGGGCGTGGGCAACCTCGTGGTCCGGCGGCTGCGCGGCCACACGGTGGACACGGGAGGCGTGCCGGTCACCGACGAGGTGAACGAGCCGGGGCTGCGGCGGGCGGTGGCGCGGTTCGTCGAGCAGGGCGCCGTCCTGGTGGAGGTGGGCGCGGACGGGACGCTGTCCCGGTCGATCGCCCGGCTGGCCCCGGAGCTGCCGGTGGTGCGGTTGTTCGCCGACCCGTCCCGGGAAGGCGTTCTGCGGACGCTGGCCGAGTTGTACGCGCGGGGGGCGGACCTCGTGTGGGACCGGTTCTACGCGGGCCGGGACATACCGCGGATCGAGGCGCCCACGTACCCGTTCGAGGAAGTCCCGTGCTGGTGCCTGCCGCCGGGCGGTCCGGCACCGGCGGCGGCATCCGGCGCCCCGGACGCGGCGGCGCCGGAGCGCGGGGCGGCGGCGCGGGAACGCCCGGCCGGGCCGCCCGAGCGGGAGATCGCGGCCGTGTGGCGGCACGTCCTGAAGACCGAGGACGTGGGTCCCGACGCGAACTACTTCGAGCTGGGCGGCACGTCGATCGCGGGCATCTCGGTGCTGCGGGAGGTCGAGCGCCGGTTCGGGGTGCGGCTGACGTTCGCGGACCTGTACCGCTGCCCGACGGTCCGGGAGCTGGCCGCGCTGGTCGGCTCGGCCGCGCGGACGCCCGCAGCCGACGGCTGGACGATTCCCCTCCTGCCCCGTGGCGGTCGGCTGCCGCTGTCGTACAACCAGGAACAGCTCTGGTACCTCGACCGGCTCACCCCGGACAGCCCGCTCTACGCCATTCCGACCAGGGCCCGGTACACCGGCCCGCTCGACCTCGACGCGTTCCGCGAGGCCCTGCGTGACCTGGTGCGGCGCCACGAGATCCTGCGGACCCGCATCCTCGACGAGGGCGGCGTGCCGTACGCGCTCGCCGATCTGCCGGAGCCGGAGCTGGAGGTCGTCGACCTCGGCGGGCGCCCCCGCTGTGACCTGCGGCGGCTGATCGAGGCGGCCGCGACCGCGCCGTTCGACCTGGCCCGCGGACCGCTGTTCAGGACGACGGTCGTCCGCCTCGCCGACAACGACCACATGGTCCTCTACGCGTGGCACCACATCATCTTCGACGGCTGGGTCCCCGCCATCTTCTACCGCGACATCGCCGAACTGTACGCGGCCCGCCGCGCGGGGCGGCCACCACGCCTGCCCGAACTCCCCGTGCAGTACGCGGACTTCGCCGCCTGGCAGCGGTCCTGGCTCGACGGTGCCCGGCTGGCGCGGGGCCTGGAGTTCTGGCGCTCCTACCTGAACGGCCTGTCCACCCCGGAGCTGCCCCTCGACCGCCCCCGCGCCGCGGCCCGGTCCCACGCCGGCCACCTGCTGAAGTTCGTGCTGCGACCGGACCTCGTACGGCGGTTGCGGGCGTTCAGCGCCCAAGAGCACGTGACGACGTTCGTCACCATGCTGGCGGTGGTCGACACCCTGGTGCACCTGTGGGCGGGGCACGAGGACGTGGTGGTCGGCGTGGCCACCTCCGGCCGGTCGAACCCGGCCACCCACCAACTCATCGGCTACTTCAACAACGTCCTGCCGTTCCGGACGGCCGTGCGTCCCGAGACGTCCTTCCGCGACCTCGTCCACCGGTGCGCGGAGACCGTCACCAGTGTCCTCGACCACGAGGAGATTCCCTTCGGGAAGATCGTCGCCGAGCTCGGCGGCCGCCGTGACACGTCCCGGCACCCTGTCTTCAGCGTGGCGTACACGCACCAGAACAACGCCGCGCCCACCGAGGAACTGGCCGGTCTCACCGTGACCCACGACACCGGGGAGATGGTCGGGATCGCCCCCGGTACGGCCAAGTTCGACCTGACCGTAGGGGTGTTCGACCAGGACGGCGGCCCGATGGACGCGTTCCTGGAGTACGCCGTCGACCTGTTCGACGCCACCACCATGCACCGCCTGGTGGAACTGTTCCAGGAGATCGCCGCGGCCGCGATGGCCGACCCCGACCGCCCGCTGCGCGACCTCGTTCCGGCGGAGGCGGAGGCGGAGGCGAAGGCGAAGGCGGAGGCGGCGGATGCCGCGGAGCCGGTGGCCGACGACGTCCTGGGCACGGCGGTGCCGGTCCCCGACGTCACGCTGCCCGAGTTGTTCGAGCGGCAGGCCGCCATCACACCGGACGCCGTCGCCGTGACCGGCGAGGCCGGGCCGGTCACCTACGGGGAGCTCCGCGCCCGGGCCGCGCGGCTGGCGTCCGCCCTGCGCGCGTGCGGGGTCGGGCCGGAGTCGGTGGTGGCGGTCGCCGTGGAGCGGTCGCCGCGGTTCGTGGTCGCGATGCTCGCGGTGGTGCGGGCCGGCGGCGCGTATCTGCCCGTCGACCCCGGTCAGCCCGCCGAACGCCTCCGGCTCCTGCTCGACGACGCTCGGCCCGCGCTGGTGCTCGGCGACGCGCGGACCCTGCCCGGCCTGCCCTGCCCGGTGATGGACCCTGCCGCATCAGACATATCTGATACATCCGATACGTCCGCCGCGTCGGCGTCCGCGTCCGCGTCGGCGTCGGCGTCGGCATCCGAGGACCGCCTCCCGCGGTGCCACCCGGACCAGTTGGCGTACGTGATGTACACGTCCGGCTCGACCGGGATGCCCAAGGGCGTGGGGATCACGCACCGGGACGTCGTCGCGCTGGCGGCCGACCGCAGGTGGTCCGGCGCCGCCCAGGACCGGGTCCTGTGCCACTCGCCGCTGACCTTCGACGCCTCGGTGTACGAGCTGTGGGTCCCCCTGCTGCGCGGGGGGCGGGTGGTCCTGGCGCCGCCCGGGAGGCTGGGCGCGGGCACACTGGCCGCCCTGGTCGCCGACCACGGGATCACCTCGGCCCTGCTGCCGACCGGTCTCTTCACCGTCCTGGCGGAGGAGGCCGCCACCTGCCTCGCGGGCCTGCGGGAGGTGTGGACCGGCGGTGAGCGCGCGCAGCCCGCGGCGTTCCGCGCCGCTCTGGACGCCTGCCCGGACACCACGTTCGTCCACGCCTACGGGCCCACCGAGGCCACGGTTGTCGCGACCTGCCGCTCCGTGGACGCCGCGGCGGCTGCCGCCGCCGACGTCCCCATCGGGCGCCCGATGGACAACACGCGCGCCCGCGTACTGGACGAGGCACTGCGTCCGGTGCCGCCCGGCGCCGTCGGCGAGCTCTACCTCTCCGGCGCCGGGCTCGCGCGCGGGTACCTGGGCCGCCCCGGGCAGACCGCGGAGCGGTTCGTGGCGTGCCCGTCCGGACCGCCGGGCGGGCGGATGTACCGGACGGGCGACCTGGTGCGCCGCGCCCCGGACGGCGAACTGGTCTTCCAGGGGCGTGCGGACGACCAGGTCAAGATCCGCGGGTTCCGTATCGAGCCGGGTGAGGTCGACGCCGTCCTGAACACCCACCCGGCCGTGGTGCGGACGGCGGTGGTGGCCCGCGAGGAGCGGGACGGGGACACGCGCCTCGTGGCGTACGCGGTGGCACGTGACGGTGTGGCGGCGCAGGAGCTCCGCGCCTTCCTGTCGGCGCGGCTGCCCGACTTCATGGTCCCGTCGGCGGTCGTGCTGCTGGACGCGCTGCCGTGGACGCCGTCCGGGAAGCTCGACCGGGCGGCCCTGCCCGCGCCGGAGGCCGCCGCCCCCGCGTACCGGCCGCCCCGCTCCCCGCGGGAGGACGTCCTGTGCGGGCTGTTCGCGGATGTGCTCGGCACGGAACACATCGGCGTCGACGACGACTTCTTCGAGGCCGGCGGGCACTCCCTCCTGGCGACCCGGCTCGTCAGCCGCATCCGGGCCGCGCTGGGCACCGAGGTCCCCATCCAGACGGTGTTCGAGTCGCCCACCGTCGCGGAGCTGGCCCCGCGGCTGTCCGCCGCGACCCGGGCCCGGCCGCCGCTGCGCCGCGCCGAACGGCTGCCGGAGCGGATCCCGCTGTCCTTCGCACAGCGCCGGATGTGGTTCATCGACCGGTTCGACGGGCCGTCCGCGACGTACAGCATCCCGCTGACCCTGCGGCTGACCGGAGCCCTCGACGTCGCGGCGCTGTCGCTCGCGGTACGGGACGTGCTGCACCGGCACGAGAGCCTGCGCACCGTGATCCTGGAGGAGGGCGGCGTGCCGTTCCAGCGGGTGCTGCCGCCGGACGAGGTCACGCCGGACCTGCCGGTCGTCGACGTGGCCCCGGCGGCCGTCCCCGGTGCCGTGGCGGCGGCCGTGGCCCGCCCGTTCGACCTGTCCGCCGGGGTCCCGGTGCGGGCGACGCTGTTCCGGTCCGGTCCGGACGCGCACGTGCTGCTGCTCCTCGTCCACCACGTCGCCGCCGACGGCGAGTCGACGGCACCGCTGGCACGGGACCTGGCCGCCGCCTACGACGCCCGGCGCGGCGGGAGGCCCCCGGTGTGGCCGGAGCCGCCCGTGCGCTACGCGGACTTCACGCTGTGGCAACGGGAGCTGCTGGCCGACGGGAGCGACCTCCTCGCGACCCAGGTGGCCTACTGGCGGGCCGAGCTGGCCGGGGTGCGGCCGGTACGGCTGCCGGTGGACCGGCCGCGGCCGCCGGTGGCGAGCCACCGGGGCGCCGTGGTGGAACTGGGCCTCGACCAGGCGCTGCTCGACGCGGTGGGGCGGCTGGCGCGGGCGCGGGGCGCCACCGTCCCCATGGTGTTGCAGGCGGCGGTGGCCGTGCTGGTGCGCGAGCTCGGCGGCGGTGACGACATCACCATCGGCTCGCCCATCGCCGGCCGCATGGACGCGGCGCTCGCCGACGCGGTCGGGTTCTTCGTCAACACCTGGGTGCTGCGGGCCGATCTGTCGGGGAACCCGTCGTTCGAGACCGTCGTGGACCGGGTGCGGGCCAAGGCCCTGGCGGCCTACGACCACCAGGACGTCCCGTTCGAACGGCTCGTGGAGATCCTCAACCCGGAGCGGTTCACCGCCCACCACCCGCTGTTCCAGGTGATGTTCGCCTGGCAGAACGTCACCCGGCGGGACTTCGCCCTGACCGGGCTCGACGTGGCCTTCGACCCGGTGCCGACCGGAACGGCGAAGTTCGACCTCTTCTTCAATCTGGCCGAGGTCCCGGGCCACGGCGTCTACGGCCATCTCGAGTACGCCACCGACCTGTTCGACCGCACCACCGTGGACGGCGTCGCCGCCCGGTTCGAGGCCGTCCTGCGGCAGGTGACGGCCGATCCCGGGCGCCGGACCGTCGACGTGCTGCTCGCTGCGGAGCGGGACCGGCTCCTCGCGGGAACCGGCCGCCCCGCGGTGGTGACTCCCGCGCGGACCGTCCCGGAGTGGTTCGAGCGGCAGGCCGCGATCACACCGGACGCGGTCGCGGTGCGGGACGGCGAGACCTCGTTGACGTACGCGGAGCTGGACGCGCGGGCCGGTCGCGTCGCCCGGCTCCTGGTCGAGCGCGGTGCGCGGCCGGAGGCGCTGGTGGGCCTCGCCCTGCCGCGCTCGGTCGACCTCGTCGTCGGCATGCTCGGGATCTGGAAGTCCGGCGCGGGGTACGTGCCGGTCGACCCGCGCCACACCGGTGAGCGGTCCGCCCGCGTGCTGGCCGAGGCGCGGCCCGTGTTCGTCCTGACGGACCTGGACCAGCTCGACGGCCCGGCCCCCGCCACCGGCGACGGCGGGGACCCCGGCCGCGCGGTACGGCCCGGCAACATCGCCTACGTGATGTACACGTCCGGCTCGACCGGGGTGCCCAAGGGAGCCGTCATCACCCACGCGTGCGTGGTCCACGACCTGGCCCGGCTGGCCGAGCTGACCGGCCTGCGGGCGGGCCACCGTGTCCTGGCGTCGACCTCGGTGGCCTTCGACGTCTCGGTCTTCGAGATCATGGCCGCGCTCGGCACGGGTGCCACCGTCGAGGTGGTCCAGGACGTGGCCGCGTGCGGCGCCTGGTCGGGGGCGCTGGTCTGCGCGGTTCCCTCGGTCCTCGCCCAGGTCGGCGAGCGGATCACGGCGGACACCGTGGTGTGCGCCGGTGAACCCCTGACGGGCGCTCTCGTCCAGCGGCTGCGAGCTGCCCTGCCCGGCGCGCGGCTGGTCAACGCGTACGGGCAGAGCGAGTCCTTCTATGCCACGGCGTTCCCGGTGCCGGACCAGGCGGACCCGGCGGACCAAGCGGACCCGGCGGACCCGGCGGTGGTGCCGATCGGGACGCCGCTGGGGAACGTACGGACGTACGTGCTGAGCCCCGGCCTGGGGCTCCTGCCCCGGGGCGCGGTGGGTGAGCTGTACGTGGCCGGTGAGGTCGGCCGGGGCTATGTCGCACGGGCGGGCCTGACGGCGGAGCGGTTCGTGGCGGACCCGTTCGGTCCGGCGGGGACACGGATGTACCGCACGGGAGACCTGGCCCGGTGGGACCGCGACGGCCGGCTGGAGTACCTGGGGCGGGCCGACGCGCAGCTCAAGGTGCGCGGGGTGCGGATCGAACCGGCGGAGGTGGAGGCGGCGCTGGCGGCGTGCCCGGGTGTCGCGCGGGCGGCGGTGGCCGCGGTCGACGGGGCAGCGGGCCCGCGGCTGGTGGGGTACGTCGTACCCGCCGGAACGTCCGGGCAGGACGGCGCCCGCGGCGTCGACGTGGCCGAGGTACGGCGGTCCGTGGCCGGACAGCTCCCGGAGTACATGGTTCCGGCGCAGCTCGTGGTCCTCGACCGGCTGCCGTCGACACCCGGTGGAAAGGTGGACAGGTCCGCGCTGCCGGACCCCGGCCGTGCCGCCGAGGCCTACCGGGCCCCGGCCTCGGCGGTCGAGGAGGTGCTCGCCGGGGTGTACGCCGAGGTCCTCGGCCTGGAACGGGTGGGTGCCGACGACGACTTCTTCGCCGTCGGCGGGGACAGCATCCGGTCGATCCAGGTGGTGTCGCGGGCCCGCGCGCTGGGCGTCGAGGTCACTCCCCGGCAGATCTTCGCGTGCCGCACGGTGGCGGCGCTGGCAGCGGCGGCACAAGAGGGTGGCGCACCTGCCGTGCTCGCCGAACTCGACGGCGGCGGCGTCGGTCCGCTGCCGCTCCCGCCCGTGGCCCACCACGTCGGCCGGCCGTTCACCCGGTTCTCGATGACGGCCGTCGTGGAGCTTCCTGCGGACATCGACGAAGCGGGGCTCGTCGCGACGCTGACTGCCGTGCTCGACCGTCACGACATGCTGCGCGCACGACTGCTGCCGGGTGACGAGGGGCTCGTGGTGGCCCCGCCGGGCACCGTCGACGTCGCCGCGCTGCTCAGGCGGGCCGAGCGGGGCCGGGGGTGGGCGGCGGCGTGTGACGCGGCCGCGGACCGCCTCGACCCGGAGGCGGGGGTGATGGCCCAGTTCGTGTGGGCCGCCCCCGACGCCGCGAGGGCGGGCAGGCTGGCACTGGTCCTGCACCACCTCGTGGTCGACGGCGTGTCGTGGCGGATCCTGCTTCCCGACCTGGCCGCGGCCTGGGTGCGGGTGCGCGCCGGGCGCGCTCCGGAACTGCCGCCGGTGGGAACCTCGGCCAGGCGGTGGGCGCACGCGCTCGCGGCGGACGCGTACTCCGCGGACCGCGCGGCCGAGCTGTCGTACTGGAAGGACGTCGTGGACGGCCCCGATCCGCTGCTGGGGTCCCGCAGGCTGGACCCCCGCCGGGACACCGCCGCCACCGTGGACAGGGTGCGGGTGGACCTGCCCGCGGCCGTGGCGGAGGCACTGCTGTCCCGCCTCCCGGCGACGTTCCGGTGCGGGGTGCAGGACGGGCTGCTCGCCGGGCTGGCCCTGGCCGTGGCCCGGTGGCGACGGGACCGCGGGGTCGCCGAGTCGTCGTGCCTGATCACGTTGGAGGGGCACGGTCGGGAGGAGGCCGTCGTGCCCGGGGCGGACCTGTCGCGCACCGTCGGCTGGTTCACCAGCGTGTACCCGGTCCGCCTGGACACCGCGGGATGCGCCCTGGACGAGGCGTTCGCGGGCGGCGCCGCGGCCGGTGGCGCCCTCAAGGCCGTCAAGGAACAGCTCCTGTCCGTCCCGGACAGGGGCCTCGGGTACGGGCTGCTGCGCTACGTGAACCGCGTAACCGGCGCGGACCTTGAGGCGTACCCCGCTCCGCAGATCGCGTTCAACTACCTGGGACGGTTCGCCCCGTCGGACATGCCCGCGGAGCTGAGCGGCCGGGACTGGACGCCCGTGGCCGACACCGACGGCGCGGACACGGCACCCGACGCCGACATGCCCGCACTGGCGGAGATCCAGGTCGGCGTGGTGGTCGTCGACACCCGTGAGGGCCCACGACCGCACGTCACGCTCGACTACGCCACCGGTGTCCTGGACCGCGCCGCCGTCGCGGACCTGGCGCGGCTCTGGTGCGACGCGCTGACCGGCCTCGCCCGGCATGCGACGGGGCCGGACGCGGGCGGCCTCACACCGTCCGACGTGCCTCTGGTGGCCGTGACCCAGCCGGACATCGAGCGGTGGGAGCGGCGCTACGGCCGCCGGGCGGGGCTGGCCGACGTGTGGCCCCTCACCGCCCTGCAGTCGTCACTGCTGCGGCACACCATGCGGCCGGGCCGCGCGTACGACCCGTACCACGTGCAACTGGCCTGCCGGCTCTCCGGGAAGGTGGACGCGGCCAGGATGCGGGCCGCGGGCCAGGCGCTGCTCGACCGCCATGCCAGTCTGCGCGTCGCGTTCGCCACTGCCGCCACCGGTGAGCCGGTACAGGCCGTGGTCGACGGAGTCGAGCTGCCGTGGCGCCACATCGACCTGCGCGGCCTCCCGGAGGACGAACGCACGCGCACGCTCCGGCGGATCCGGGCCGAGGACCGGGCGGCCCACTTCGACCGGGCGGTGCCGCCCCTGGTGCGCATGCTCCTCGCGCGGACGGGGACCGACTGCGCGGAGTTGCTGGTGACGGCGAACCACCTGGTCTTCGACGGCTGGTCCGTGCCGTTGCTGCTGCGGGATCTGCTACGGCTGTACGGTTCCGGCGGTGACCCGTCCGCGCTCCCGGCGGTGCGCCCCTACAAGGACTTCCTGACCTGGCTCGCGGGCCAGGACCGCGCGGCGTCGGCGCGCGTGTGGGCGGACGAACTGGACGCCCACCGTCCCTCCCTGCTCGCCGCCCCGTCCGACGGCGAGCCCGTGGGCCTGCGCACGGTCGAGGTTCCCCTGAGCGAGCGCACCGCGGCGGCGCTGGCCGACCGCGCCGCGCGGTGCGGGGTGACCCTGAACACGGTCGTGCAGGGCGCCTGGGCCCTGGTGCTCGCCGAGGCGACCGGACGTGACGACGTGGTGTTCGGCGCCACGGTGTCCGGCCGGCCGCCCGCGCTCACCGGGGTGGACTCGATGGTGGGCATCTTCATCAACACCGTTCCGGTCCGTGTGCGCCACCCCCGGGAACGCCCCTTCGCCGAGCTGCTCACCGACCTCCAGAACCGGCAGGGCCGACTGCTCGAACACCACCAGTTCGGGCGGACCGACTGCCACCAGGCCGACACCCAGGTCGTGTTCCAGTCCTTCCCCAGGAACCGGGCGGCCCTCGACGAGGCGTACACCGCCGCCGGTATCGCCGTCACCGCGATCAGCGCGGACAACGGCACCCACTATGCGGTGGCCGTCACGGCGACCGCCGATCCGCGTCTGCGTGTGTCCTTGCGGCTCCAGCGCCACCTGTTCACCCCCGACGCCGCGGCGGCGATGGCGGAACGGTTGGCCGAGGCCTTGGGGAGGCTCTGAGGAGGCGGGGGCGTTCCGCTCGCTCGCACGAGCAAGGCCGGCCCGCGGGTGCGGCCACGGAGGCGGGGCGCGCCTCCTGCCGTACCCACTGGCCGTCCCAGCGGACGAGACGCACGCACCGGTACGCGGCACGGCGCAGGGCGGTACGAAGTGGTGCCACAGGGCGGTACGAAGTGACGCCTTGGGCAAGGCATTTGGAGGAGGCCCACCCGCGCCCCGGGACGGACCACCGCTCACCTACCGTTGCTCCCATGACAGCCACCGAAGCGGACATCACCGAGGACCTGATCCGGGACCTGTTGCGGGAGCAGTGCCCCGACCTGGCGGACCGCCCCCTCACGCTGGGAGCCCTCGGCTGGGACAACCAGGTGTGGCGGCTCGGTGACGACCTCGCCGTCCGGTTGCCGTGGGCGACGCGGAGCGCGGACGCGCTGCTGCGCAAGGAGTACACCTGGCTGCCTCTCCTCGCTCCGCGCCTGCCCCTGCGCGTGCCCGTCCCGCAGCACCTCGGCGAGCCCTCCGCCCGGTTCCCGCACCCCTGGCTCGTCACCACCTGGGTGCCGGGCGAACCCGCCGACCGCGCCCCGGCCACCCGCCCCGCCGAGGCGGCCGCCGCCCTGGCCGGGTTCCTGTCCGCTCTGCACCGCCCCGCCCCCGACGAGGCACCTGCGGGCCGGGACCGCGGCGGCCCGCTGGCCGACACCGCCGAGCCCTTCGTCCGAGGGCTCGCCTCGGCCGCCGAACTCGGGCTGATTCCCGCCCCGGACGCCGTCCGCGCCGTCTGGGAGGACGCCGCCGCCGCGCCCGAGTGGGCGGGGCCGAGGCTCTGGCTCCACGGCGACCTGCATCCCGCCAACATCCTGACCACGGACGGCACCTTCTCCGGCGTAATCGACTTCGGCGACCTGTTCGCCGGCGACCCGGCCGGCGACCTCGCGGCCGCCTGGCTCCTCCTCCCGGACGGCGCCGTCGACTTGTTCCACAAGGCCTACCGGCCGAACCCCGACCCCGCGACCCTGCGCCGTGCCCGTGGTTGGGCGGCGGTGCGCGCCCTCGGCTGCCTCCACATCGGCGACGCCGGGGTGCACGGCCGCCCCGGAGGCAAGGCCACCTGGGGCCCGCCTGCTCGGGCCGCGCTGCGACGCCTCACTGCGGCGGTTCACGGGTGAGCGGGCGCCCGGCCGCGCCAGGTGACGGCGGCGGGCACCGTGAGGTGGCTGCGCAAGCGTGTACGGCTCGTGTGCGGGGCTCAGTGGAAAGTGAGGGACTTCCCTGAGACACCTCAGGGCCATCCCCGATACCGAAGTGACCGCCCCACTGGTGCACTGGAACCATGCACCGAAACCCGCCGCCCACAGCCTCCGCTCACGTTCCGGCCGCCCTCGCCATCGCTGTGGGCCTGCTGCTCCTCACGCGGCGCCACCTCCGCCCCACCCCGACGAACCGCTCCCCCTCCCCCGCACCTCTCAGGTACGAGTCCGAGTGCGGGTACGAACGTGGGTGCGAGGCCGGGCCCTTGTACAAGTCCGAGCACGGGAAGGGTCCACGCGGCACAAGCTCAGCCGGTGTGCAGGGTCCGAAACCGATCAGGTTGCGCGGGGTCCCGGTCGACGACGTGGACCGGCGTCCAAGCCCACTGCCAGACGCTGATGCCTGGAACGCGGGAGAACCGGATGTGCCCGCGGGAGCCTTCGACCGCGACGTCCGGCCAGAATCCGGCCGTGCGGGCCTGGTCCACGCCGGGGGAACGGAGCGCTTCGGCGAGGACGGCGATGGTGTCGTAGCCCTCGAAGGCGACGAAGGAGGGTGCCCCGGCCAGCCGCTCGCGCAGGGCCGTCGCGACCCGGGCGCCGAGCGGACCGAGGCGCTCGGGCAGATAGCGCAGGAACGGAACCCCGGCGCCGTCGTCGCCGAGCGCCGTCGCCCATTCGGCGAACTCCGGTTGTCCGGCCGGAGCGCCGATCAGCACCTCGGCCAGGCGCTGGTCGCGGCGGACGGACTCGACGATCGGCACAGCCGGTTCCGGGTGACCGACCAGCAGGAGCAGGGCCGTCGCACGGTTGTCGACGAGTTCGTCGCACACGGCGGCAGGGGTGAGCGTACGCATGTCGAGTTCGGTGACGGTGCCGCCGTGCGGCGCGAGGTGGTCCCGCAGGATGCGGGCCCCGGAAGCCCAGTAGACACTCGGCTGGGTCGCCACGGCGATGCGTCGGTGCCCCGCCCGGAGGAGGAACTCCGCGTAGATCCGCCAGCCATGGGACTGCGCGGGGGCGAGCCGCGCGACCCACTCCGTCGGCTGTTCGGTCAACGCGTCCAGTACCGCGGACGAGCAGAGGAACGGCAGGCCCAGGGCGTCGGCCCTGGCAGCAGCCGCCCGAGCGACGACGCTGTGGTACTCCCCCGCCAGCGCGACCACGCCCAGGTCTGCCAGTTCGTCCACGGCCGCCGCGGCCCTCTGCGGGTCGGCCGCGGTGTCGCGGACCACCAGCTCGAGCGGCCTGCCGTCGATACCGCCGGCGTCGTTGACTTCGCGCACGCCCAGTTCGAGCCCGGCGAGCAGGTGCCGACCCGCCTCGGTCCAGCCGGGCCGCGTCAGCGGAACGAGGACGCCGACCAGCACGGACGGCGCGTCGGTCGGTCTTGCGGGTGGCCCGTCGGTGCGCGCCGCTCCCGGTCGCGAGGACGGCGTACTCATGCGCTCGCACCCCCCACACGACGACGCGGCCGCAGCACGCCGGGCTCGCGGAGCGGCACAGCACTGAGGTGGACGTTCATCTCGCCTCGCCGTGGCGGGCGCACCGGGGTCACCATGCCGGACATTGCATCCACCGCTTCGCCGCGAGGCAACCGAATATGCGTCCGCGGAGCTACCGGACCTCGCGGACCCTTCTTCAGCCTCATGTCGAGCACGCGGCGGGCCCGGCCCGGCACTTCAGGGACGGGCACCTGCGCGCCGGGGCCGGGCGCCCAGAAGGGTGCACGAGACGTAGCCCGCACCAGTCCACCGGCAACTGATGCGGGCTGTTCGCCGCAGGGGGGCGGAGCGGTCCCGACCCCGACCACCTCACGCCGTACGACCGTACGACCTGCACGGTTGCCGACACTGTCGTTCACGGCTCCCGACCTAGCAGGGCCGGTCCTCCGGTGCGCTCAGGACCCGCGAACCAGACGGATGGTCCAGTTCGCCGTTCCGTTAACGTCCAGCTCCCGCATACCGATGTTCATCGACGGGTCACTGGCGACATCCGGGCACCAGTCGAAGACCGAGTGGGGGACGTTCTCGGGGAACGGCCCCGCCCACTGGGCGTTGTCCACGGCGAAGGCGTACCAGTACCAGTACCGGTTGAGGCCGGAGAGACTCCCGCCGTACGCCACCTTGGACTCCCCGGGGGCGATGACCCACCAGCCCTTCCTGCGCCACGGCTCGGGGCGGCAGTTCCGGTCCAGGAACTCGATCATGACGTTCACGGTGCTGGGATACGCGTTCTCGAAACGCAGCACTGCGATACCCCCTTCAGTCCGCGCTCCGGGGAAGCCGCCGGACAGCGGACCCGGCGCCTTCCCGCTCCAGCACGAAGTCCGCGGGAAGCCCGACCACGCCGGGCTTCTCCTCGCTGACCTTGATTGCCTGTTCCTCCTGAGCCACCGGCGCTCCATGCACCAGGGCCGCTGCCAACTGCTCCGGCTCCACGTCCGAGGTGGAATCCACTCCGACGTCCGGTGTTTCACCGGCCATGAGACGACGCTCCTTCCGCGTCAGACCTGCACTGCACCCCTGCACTGCCCGTCGCTTCGATTCCAGAGCACGCCACATCGCCTTTCAGTTTCTGGTGAGTAGCGGCACTCGCTTCTGGCGGCGGACAGGACGCACCTGGCCAAGAAATCCGAACCACCGCAGCGCACGACTATGACCTCGCGCTGCCGGCTCGCCATTCCTCGCCGAGACGAAACTCGGTAAACCACGTGCATCGCACAAGGTATTGAGGCGGCACCAAGAAAAGAAGCGGGTGTTCCGATGAGCGGAACGATCTGCCGAAAAGCCATGTACACCTTCGCGGGCGCGTTCTGCCGATATGACCGTGACCCGCGCGAAAGGCTGAAGCGCCGCGAGCACGTCTGCCGGAGCCCGTCGACGCCTGCGGCGGTGGCGTCGGCGCACGACCCTTGCCGTAGCGAACGACCCATCGTGGGCGGTTCGCGCGGCGGAGCAGCCGAGCGCAGGACGCGGTTGGGGCGCATCCGCCCCCATCCCCGCACAGGCAGGTATTTGAAGCTTGTGGACCGAGGGCGGAGTCGTACACGAGCGCGTCCGTCACTTGTCTAGTTGTCGACTCCATCCCTGCTCGTCCGAACCGATAGCGTCACCCGGCGCCGCGTCGGCGTGGCGCGGTAAGTACCGGACCCGCAGGAGGAGTTGTGCGCAGCAGACACACCGGCCGTATGACCCGCGCCGTCGGCGTCGCCGGCGCGACCGCCGCTGCCGTCGTCCTGGCCGCTTCACCGGCCTCGGCGGCGGAGTGGGGTATCCACGGCGCGGGCAACCCGCTCGACGACTGGTGGGACGAGCAGATCGTGTCGGCCAAGGAAGAGCACCACCCGCGCGGCAACGTGGCCGCGATGTGGCAGCAGATCCTGTGGGCCGACGGCTATCTCACTTGGGCCGACATCGACGGAAACTTCGGTACGAAGACGACGACGGCGTCCAAGAAATGGCAGGCCGACCACGGTCTCGACGCAGACGGCCTGATCGGCCGCAACACCTGGAAGAAGGCCTCCACCAGCAATCTGACCCTCGGCAGCGAGGCGAACACCTTCGTGTACTGGGGCACGGGTGGACGGAAGATCACCTTCAAGCGTCCGAACGACCCGGATTACTGGCAGATGCAACTGGGGTCGGAGTGGGGCACCCTCTCCTACGACCTGTGCACATATGACAAGTGCGTCGGTGTGTGATGGCAGCCCGACGCCGAAGACTCGTCGCCCTCAGTGGTCTTGCCACCCTCGCCGCCACCGCTGCCCTGCTCTCAGCCGCCCCGGTGGGCCAGGCGGCGGCGGACGGCGGTACGGAACCGAAGGTGCGGGTGACCGTGACCCCGCCCGACGGAGTCGCCACCATCGACCGACTGCCCGCCAGGACTCGCAAACCGGTGCCGGGCTCGATCATCCAGACCTGGACGCGAGAACGGTTCACCAAAGAGACATGCATCAAAGCCATCAAGGAGACCGGCGCAGGCGTGGTGACGCACTCCAACAGGTTCAGCACATGTCGAATGGTCGGCATACGGTCGGAACTGCTGAATGACCCGACGGTATGGGCGGAGACGAAGGCGGTGTTCGTCTCGAACACGGATCAGTTCAACCGCACCGTCACCACACACCTGTGGACCACTGAATCCAAGATGTTCGTCGCGCCCGGATCGGACCCGCAGGGCACCAAGCTGAGGAAGGTGATGGACACGGACCTGCAGATCCTGCAGGAGTGCTGGGGGATGGAGGGCGCGTCCTGCGACGACAAGAAGCCCACCGATCCCGGACCCGTGCCGACGAAGCCCTTCGACGGCGGGCCCAGGAACTTCCTCGACTGGTACACCAAGGAATCGGCGCGGGAGCCGTCCACCGTGACGTTCCAGACGGATCGTTCCGACGCCTCCAAGCTCACGTCGACGATGATCGCCGAGTACCCGGAGATCGCACAGCAACAGGACATCGACAAGGTGTCGTACCACACGATGGCCACGAAGATCGTCTGGGTGGACGGGCTGAGTAGGGACTTCGCCGCCGACGACACCTTCCGCTGTGACAACGCGAAGTACCTGCGCGCCCGCCACGGCTGCGTGTGGCGCCGCACCGTGGAGGTCAACGGTGAATCCGGGCCGGTCGGAAAGGCGGACATCGAGGCCACCTATCCCGCCCCGTACTCCATGGCACCGGAGTGGGCACAGCACGTGCTGAAGGCCCAGAACAAGCCGACCCAGACCCAGCCCTACGCACCCGATCCGAACCAGCCGGGAGCGCCCAGGGATCCCTTCGGCTGGGGCGGCACCTTCAACATCGCGGGCGGCCCGTCGCGCCCGTCCGCGGACCTGCCGCTCACCCGCATCTACCAGGGCTCCCACAACCGCCGCACCACGCAAGGACAGCACGCGGCGACCCAGGCCAACGCCAATCGCAACATGGTTCGCCGGGCCTGCAACCACCTCAACCGCACCCCACCGGGCGTGGCCACACCGGAGTGCGACGAGTACCCCTTCGCCTCCACCTGGCAAGGCGCGCAGTACACGAATGACGCGGCCACCAAGGCCAAGCCGTGGAAGTTCTCAGTGAAGTACATAGGACATCGCGCCAACAACGACGCCGGACGGGACTTGCGCCTGTTCTACTCCTGGGCCCACGTCCTGCACGGCGGTGACCCCTTCCGCGTAGCGGTCCTCGACGCACCGGCCTCCCGCGCAGGCCACGAGGAGGCGGTACGGGAGTTCGCGCAGCGCAAGGACGCCCAAGCGCAGCGCGGGACACGCGCACCCCGGGCCTACGCACCCGAGGACCTGTGCACCAACCCGGACATCCCCGGAGGTTTCGAGTTCGTCTGTGACTACGACGAGGAGTGGGTGAAGTTCGACAACGGCACGTTCCAGGCGTTCGTGATCGGCAAGGACGGCCAGGCTTACACCAACTGGACGCGCGCTGACGGCAGTTGGGCCGGATGGCAGAACTTCGGCGGCTGGCACGACGGCGGGATCGAGGTGGTCGATCACAGCGGCGGCTACGTCAAGGTCCGCACCACGGGCACCGACGGACAGCCGTATTACAAAGAGCGTACGGCCGCCACGGGTGCATGGTCGGAGTGGCACAAGTAAGGGCACAAGTAAGGGACAGAGCCGGTGGTTGCCGCCGCATGAATGAGCTTCCGTGGATGACTGGCCTTACGGCAGCAGTGACCGGTCCTCAGGTTCATGAAGTGCTGCGGCCGCCGCTCACCTGAGAAAGCACCTCACGCGGCAGGTCGAACACGTCGAGCCCGCGTTCGGCGAGGTGGGCGGTCACCGTTCCGGGGCCGCAGCCGACGCCGAGGACAGGGCCGAGCCCGCTCACAGCCTCCACGCAGGCGTGTCGGCGCGTGTCGATGGCTTGTCAGTGGTCTGTCGGCGGCCTGTCGATGGTCTGTCGACGGTCGCGTGGAGAGTGGAGTTCGTCGGTGCCGGGGATCAACGGCACCGGCCCTCAGCAGCACACCATCCCGACCCACTGGCACGGCCTCCCCGGCTTTCGCATGACCCGCCGAGGTGCCCGCCCAGTGGTCCACGAGCAGGAAGACAGCCCCATGACCACTCATGTCACGATCATCGGCGCCGGGCTCGGCGGCCTTGTGCTCGCCCGTGTGCTGCATGTGCACGGGATACCGGCCACGGTCTACGAGGCGGAAACCTCCCCGGACGCGCGTTCGCAGGGCGGGCTGCTCGACATCCACGACTACAACGGTCAAGTGGCGCTGCGCGAAGCCGAGTTGCTGGGCGAGTTCCGCGGGCTCATCCTGGAGGGCCGCCAGGCCATGCGCATCCTCGCTCCGGACGGGAACGTCCTGTTCGACCAGGCCGACGACGGCACGGGCGGGCGCCCGGAGGTGCAGCGCGGTGAACTGCGCCAGATGCTGCTCGACTCCCTCCCGGCCGGCACCGTCCGGTGGGGGCACAAGGTCAGCGGCGCTCGTACCCTCGGCGAGGGGCGCCACGAGGTGACGTTCGCCGACGGCCGCACCCTCGTGGCCGGGTTGCTGGTCGGGGCGGACGGCGCGTGGTCGCGGGTGCGGCCGCTGCTGTCCACCGCCGTACCGGAGTACGTCGGCAAGTCGGTGGTCGAGACGTACCTGTACGACGCGGACACCCGGCACCCCGCCGCCGCGAAAGCCGTCGGCGGCGGGTCGATGATCGCGCCGTCGCCGGAGAGGGAGATCTTCGCGCACCGGGAGAGGGGCGACACCCTGCACGCGTACATGGGGCTGTACGGGCCGCCGGACTGGTTCGCCGCCATGGACTTCGGCGACGCCGCGGCGGCCACCGCCCGGGTCGCGGCGGAGTTCGACGGCTGGGCGCCCGAGCTCACCGCGCTGATCACCGGCAGCGACACCGCGCCGCTCCTGCGTCCCCTCCACGCCCTGCCGCCCGGGCACCGCTGGGACCGGGTGCCGGGAGTGACCCTGCTCGGGGACGCCGCCCATCTCGCGCCCCCGAACGGTGAAGGCGCCAACCTGGCCATGCTCGACGGTGCCGAACTCGGCAGGGCCCTCGCCACGCACCGCGATGACGTCGAGGCCGCGCTGACCGCGTACGAGCAGGCCATGTTCGCCCGCAGCGCCGAGGCCCACGACATGGAGTCCGGCGGCAATCCGGTCCACGACCTGATCACCGCGTTCACCGGGCATGAGGAGGAACGGTGAGGCATACGGCGCCGGTGCCCGCCGTCGTCCAGGTCGGGGGGCAGCGGCGAGAGGCGCGCGCATCCGCCGGTGAACCGGCCGGGACAGGCGAGCTCCGCCCATGGGGCCCGGAGGCGCGCGAGCGCGGTCGGCAGCACCGCGCAGGGCATGGCGCGCCCCCCCGTGGCTCCGGTGTGGTTCGCGTCTTCCGCGTCAGCGCTCCACCCGCGCCACGAGGTCAGCGGCCTCCGTCCCGCGCCACGCACGTGCGGCCCGGTCCCTCCCGCCCCAGCGGATCTACCGGCGTCTCCATGACCACGTCGACCACCGTTCCCGAGTCGTTCACTTGGTGCCGGGCTGAAGGTTTTTGCAGCGAATCGCGCACACCTGTTGGCCGGAAAGAGTTGGTCTGCCGGTCCCTGCCGTGCGTGTGCCCACGGCCTCTACGGTCCCTGTGACCAGTCGGCGACGCCCAACGACTCGTCATTCGCTCGTGGTGAAGGAGTAGCTGTGGAACGTCGCAATTTCCTGCGTGGTGCGGTGATCGGCACCTCCGCCGCCGTCTTCGGCGGCACCCTCATGCACGGTGCCGCGTACGCGGCACCGGCGCAGAACGGCACCAGCCCCTACGGCGGCCTGCTGGCCGCCGACGCCAACGGCATCATGCTGCCGTCCGGCTTCACCAGCCGGGTCATAGCCCGTTCCGGCCAGACGGTTCCCGGTACTTCGTACACCTGGCACGGCGCCCCCGACGGCGGTGCCTGTTTCGCCGACGGCACCGGCTGGATCTACGTCTCCAACTCCGAGCTCGGCACCGGCGGCGGCGCGAGCGCGGTCAAGTTCAACTCCTCGGGCTCCGTCACGGGCGCCTACCGCATCTTGTCCAACACCCGGAACAACTGCGCCGGCGGCGCCACCCCGTGGAACACCTGGCTGTCCTGTGAGGAGGTCAGCCGCGGCTACGTCTACGAGACCGACCCCTGGGGCGCGAAGGCCGCCGTCCGGCGCGGCGCGATGGGCCAGTTCAAGCACGAGGCGGCCGCCGCCGACCCGGTGCGCAAGGTGATCTACCTGACCGAGGACGAGTCCGACGGGTGCTTCTACCGGTTCATTCCCGCGACCTGGGGCAACCTGTCCTCCGGCACCCTCCAGGTGCTGGTCGCGGGCTCCGGCACCTCCGGCTCCTTCACCTGGGCCAACGTGCCCGACCCCGACGGCTCACCCACGTACACCCGCGACCAGGTCTCCGGCGCCAAGATCTTCAACGGCGGCGAGGGCTGTCACTACGCCACCGACACCGTCTGGTTCACCACCAAGGGCGACAACCGTGTCTGGCGGCTCAACCTGACCAGCAACACCTACGCACTCGCCTACGACGACAGCCTCGTCACCAACGGCTCCGCGCCCCTGACCGGCGTGGACAACGTCACCGGCAGCTCCTCGGGCGACCTGTTCGTCGCCGAGGACGGCGGCAACATGGAAATTTGCATCATCACCCCCGCCGACGTCGTCGCGCCCTTCCTGCGGATCACCGGCCAGTCCGGCTCCGAGATCACCGGCCCGGCCTTCTCCCCCGACGGCAGGCGGCTGTACTTCTCCAGCCAGCGCGGCACGTCCGGCAGTTCCTCCGGCGGCATCACGTACGAGGTCACCGGGCCCTTCCGCACCTCCGCCTGAGCGCGCCCCGGCGCCGGCCGGCGCGCCCCGTACCCCCGTCCGCACCCGCCCCCTCCACTCCGGTCAGCGGAGGGGGCGGGTGCGGGGGCGCCGGTGTCCGCCCGTGCTCAGGTCGTCGCGCCCTGCGGGCAGGGCGCGTCACCGGCCGGGGTGAAGCAGGCGGTGACGGTCTTCCCGTCGGACGTCGGGTGGATGCTCCAGGTGTCGGCGAGGGCCTGCACGATGGCGAGGCCACGGCCGCCGACGCTGACGTCGTCCGGCCGGCGCGGCGCGGGCGCCCCCGGCCCCGAGTCGTGGACGCTGAGGTGCAGGCGCTGCCCGTCCCAGGTCAGCACCACCTGGGCGCTGGTGTGCGCGTGGTGGTGGGCGTTGGTCACGAGCTCGGAGACGGCGAGGACCACCGAGTCCACGGCGTCGGGCGCGGTCCGGTCCCACCCGAGCGCCTCCAAGTGCGCGCGGGCCCACTCGCGGCCCGCTCTGACGCCGCGGGAGACGGGGAAGGACTGGGCCCATCCGACGGCTCGTACCGATGCGTCCGGCATGGCGCACCCCCTGAATGTCTGGATCGCGGTTCCCCCTCCTTCTACCCCCGACCCCGCAGTTCAACGGTTCCGGCAGCGAAGGACCACAGCTCACGGCGCACCACCCGCGCTCCGGGCCCGGGCCGGGCGCCGGCCGTCACCGCGGGAGCGCGCCTACTCCAGCCAGCCCGCCGCCCGCGCCGTCTGCCACGCCCGGCTCTCGGCCCGGTCCGCCGCGATGTTGCGGCGGGCGTCCCGGCCGCCGGCGGCGTCGGCGGCCTCGGCCGCGCGCCAGGCGGCCCTGGCCGCGCGGCGGGCTTCCAGCTCGGCGCCGCCGTAGCCCTTGTCCCCGGTGGCCGTGGCGGAGTCCACGGCGCCGGAGCGGGACTCCGCGGGACGGGCCGCCCCGGACGCGACGGCCGCCCACATCGCGGCTCGCGCGGCGTCCTTCGAGGTCATCCGGCCCGTCGGGCCGCCGACGGCGTCCAGTACGGCGGACCGGGACGCGTCGGCGGCTCGCGTACCCCACTCCCGGGCCACCTTCCCCGGCGCCCTGCCCTCGATCAGCTCCGCCCGCTTCGAGGCGTACGCCGCGCGTGCGACGTGGCAGTCCGCCAGCGTCTTGGCGTCGGCTCTCTCCCACTTCCCCGCGGTACCGGCGCACACCCGCATGGACGCGCGCCCGCCGTCCACGGCCTGCGCCGCGGGGGCCAGGACGACCCCGCCGAGCAGGACCGAGGCCCCGGTCAGACCGACGGCCACAGCCTCACGTGCCGCTTTCCGTGCCCTACCCACGACTCCCACATCCCGTCCGCTCGTGCCCGCCGGGCCCTGTCCCGGTGGAGCTCGCCGACATCATGGAAGCCGCGGGCGGGCGGACCGGCCGCGAACCGCCGCTCCTCACCCTTACGGGGCGGCGGGAGTCCTCGGCCCCTTGTGCTTGCCCCGCGGTCCGGTCAGCGTGCGTACGCCGCCACGGTCTCCTTGCTCACCAGGGTGTCGCCGGACCAGCAGAGCCGGTAGAGGTCGACTTCCTCCAGCAGGTCGCGGCCGGAGCGGTAGAACTCGCAGCGGGAACCCGGCGGCCGGGGCGCGGCCCGGGCGTGGTCGGGCGGGTACGGGAAGGCGCGTGCCGGAAGCAGCGGGGTGAGGGCGGCGCGGGACTGCCCGGGCCGCATCTGGTCGAACCGGGACGGCGGCAGCACTCCCGTGGTCAGTTGCCAGGCCAGGTAGAGCGCGGCCGGCGCGAAGAACGCCGCGGCGGCGACCGGTGCCGCGAAGGCGGCGAGGGAGCGGCGGCGCGCGGCCCGCCGTACCGCGGCGAGCCGTTCCGCCGCCCGCGGGGCCGGGTCGAGGTCCGCGTCCCCGTACGCGGGCGTGCCGGGGGGCGCCGGGCGCGCCGCGCGGCGGGGCGGGGCCTGGTGCGGGAGGACCGCGGTGACGCGGAACCCGCCCTCGTGGGGGCCGGCCCGCAAGGTGCCGCCGAGCATCGTCACGCGTTCCTGAAGTCCCGTCAGGCCCCGGCCGCCCGTACCGTCCGCCCGGGGTGCGGGCGCCCCGGCCCGCCCGGCCGCCGGGGCCGGAGCGTTCACGACGCTCACGCGGGTGCGGTCGGCCCGGTGGTCGATGGCCACCGTGACGGCGCCGCCGGGGGCGTGCTTCACGGCGTTGGTGAGGGCTTCCCGCACGACCCGGTACATGCCGCGTTCGACCAGCGACGGCAGCGCGGGCACCGCTCCCCGCCGCTCCCAGCGCACCGGCACGCCGGAGGCGACCGCCCGGCCGAGGAGGTCCTCGACCGTGTCCTTGCCGGTCGGGCCGTCCGCCCCCGCCCCTGCCTCCACCCCCGGGCTGCGTGGTTCGTGCAGGAGGGCGACGGTTTCCCGTAGGTGCTCGACGGCGTCCGCGATCGTCCCGCGCAGCTCGGCGAGGTCGGCGCGGTCGCGGTCGGTGAGGTCCGGCGAGAGCTCCAGGGCGCCCGCGCGCAGGGCGACCAGGCTCAGGGTGTGGCCGAGCGAGTCGTGCATGTCGGCCGCGATGTCGGCGCGTTCGGTCAGCCGGGCCCGCTCCGCGACGAGGTGCTGCCGCTCCTCCAGGCTCCGTGCCAACCGCCAGCCCTCGCGTACGAGTTCACGCCGGCCGCGCCAGTGGCGTCCCGCCAGCCACGGCGGCAGGAGGGCGGCGGGCAGCACGGTCAGGGCGTAGAACCACCACACGGGCGGCACCCGCAGCGCGGCACAGGCCGTGACGTCGGTCGCGAGGCACGCGGCGAGCACCAGGAGCGGGCCCCGGACCTGCGCGACCCGGACACCGAGCAGACAGCTCACCGCGGCCAGGGACAGGACCTGAGCGTTGGCGGGGGTCGCGGCGTCCGCCAGGCCGAGCGCGCACAGCCCGTTGACGAGGAGCACCGCGGCCCCCGGCCGGCCGCGGGACAGCGGCACGGCCACCGCCAGCACGGCCAGCGGGAGCAGCAGGTCCGCGACCGGTGAGGCCTGACCCGCGTCCCGGAAGCCGTACCCGGTGGCGGCGGCGAGCACGGCCCACAGCGCCCCGTCGACGAGAAGGGACCGGGCCGGGGGTGTGCGGGGGCGCGGCATGGTGGGAGGTCGTCCTTCCGGTCGCGGTCGGTGCTGTGACGTGCACGGGACGATTCTGCGGGTCGCGTGCCGGGCACCCGCCGGGGGTGGCCGTCGGCGGGCGCCCGTCCCTTGGCAAGGGAGCCCGTGCCGTGGCGCGGGAGGCCGTGCCGTGGCGCGGGAGTACACGAGTGGCGACGTGTACGCGACGCCGTACACCCGTCCCTGCGGACCCGCGCGTGCGCCGCTCAGGCGTCCCTGCGTCGCAGCACGTACTGGCCGACCCCGTGGGCTGCCGCCGCCCAGGCGGCGACGAGGAGCACGGCCGCCGCCGGGGAGAACGGGGCGTCGGTGCCGGCGCGCATGAAGTGGTCGCCCGCTCCGTACGGCAGGCGGTCGTTGACGGCGGCGAGCGCGTCGCCGCCGAGCCCCAGGAGCACGCTCGGCAGCGCCCACAGCAGCGTGCCGAGGATCGACAGCGCACCGGCCGCGTGCCGTGCGGCGAAAGCCACGCCGACGGTGAGCACGGCGACGAGCGCCTGGTAGGTGCCGACGGCGAGGACCTGGGCGAGGGTCGTGCCGACCGCGAACGAGGCCCGTCCGTCGAACGCCCCCCAGGCCACGGCTGTGCCGACCACGGCGTACAGGGTGCCGCCGAGGAACGCGACCACGGCCGTCACCAGCGCCTTCGCCGCGTGCACGCGGTGCCGCCGCGGCACCCACAGCAGCGAGGCCCGTACGGTCCCCGTGGTGTACTCGGAGGTCACCGCCACCGTGGCCAGGACGACGAAGACGAACTGGGTGACGACGGCGGAAGCGGCCGCCGCGTTCCCCACGGGCTGGACCGGATGGCCGTTGATGTCGGCGATCGAGGCGTAGTAGAAGGTGAACACGGCGGTGATCGCGAGGCCCGCCAGGAGGCAGAGGGCGGGGGCGCGGACGGACCGGAGCTTCGTCCACTCCGCGGCGACCGCCCCCGGGAAACCGCCGGGCGTACGCCCCTCCGCGCTGCCGGGCGTGCGTCCGCCCGGACTGCCGGGCACGCCCCGCGTCGGCACCGTCCGCCCGCCCCGTCCCGTCGTGGTGGTCATGACCGTCCCCCTTCGTCTTCGCCGGTGTTGCCGGTGGCGTACTCGACTTCGCCGGTGCCGCCGGTGGCGTTGGTGCCACCGGTGCCGCCCGTTGCGTACTCGACGCTCCGCGCGGTCAGGTCCATGTACGCCTGCTCCAGCGACACCCGGACGTCGCTCAGGCTGTGCAGCCGTACGCCGTGCCGGTGGGCGAGGTCGCCGACCTCGGCGGCGGTGCGGCCCTCGACGGTGAGCGCGCCGTCCGCCGACGTCTCGACGCTCACCCCGTCGACGGCCGTCAGGCCGCGGACGAGCGCCGCCCGCTCCTTCGGGTCGGGCACCGTGGCGCGCGCCGACGCGGGCGACGCGGCGGCGAGGAACTCCGTCATGGAGGTGTCGCTCAGCAGCCGTCCCCGGCCGATGACGACGAGGTGGTCGGCGGTGAGCTGCATCTCGCTCATCAGGTGGCTGGAGAGGAACACCGTGCGGCCCTCCGCCGCCTGGTCGCGCACGAGGCGGCGGATCCAGCGCACGCCGTCCGGGTCCAGGCCGTTCACGGGTTCGTCCAGGATCAGCACGGGCGGGTCGCCGAGCAGGGCGCCCGCCACCCCGAGCCGCCCGCTCATGCCCAGCGAGTACGTCCCGGCCGGGCGGCGGGCCGCCGTGGACAGGCCCACCAGTTCGAGCACCTGTTCCACCCGGCGCACCGGGATGCCGTTGGTCCTGGCCTGGGCGATCAGGTGCGCGCGGCCGGAGCGGGCCGGGTGGACGGCCCGGGCGTCCAGCATCGCGCCGACCGCGCGCAGCGGCCGACGCAGGTCGGCGTAGGGCCGGCCGGCGATCAGGGCCCGCCCGCGCGTGGGGTGGTCGAGCCCCAGGATCATGCGCATCGTGGTGGATTTCCCGGCCCCGTTGGGGCCGAGGAAGCCGGTCACCTGGCCGGCCTTGACGTCGAACGTCAGGTCGTCCACGGCGAGTGTGCCGCCGTAGCGTTTCGTCAGTCCTCGGACGCTGATCACGAACGTTCCTTCGCTGTCGGTCGCTGGGCTCCGGCGCGCGGGACGCGGCGCGCGGAGCGTGTGTACGGATCACGGGCGTGCGGATCGCCGGTGTGCGGACCGCGGGTGTAGGGATCACGGGTGTACGGAGCGCGGCAGCCGCCCCGGTTCCGTACGGCAGCGACGCTAGGAGCGCTCGCGGCCGGTGCCCATGGGCCGAAAGGAAGAGGCGTCCTGCCTTTCGTCATGGACCTCCCCCGACCTGGGACGTAACCCTGGGGCGCGCCGTCCGCGGGGCGGGAGCCCGGCCGTAGGCTCGTCCGCGTGGAAGACACGACACCGAGCGAGCGGCCGGTCCGGGTCCTGGTGGCCGACGACGAGGCGATGGTCCGGGCCGGGGTGCGCGCCATCCTGGCCCGGGACCCGCACGTCGAGGTCGTCGCCGAGGCGGGTGACGGGCACGAGGCCCTCGCGCTGGCCCGACGGCACCGGCCGGACGTCGTCCTGCTGGACATCCAGATGCCGGGCCTCGACGGGCTGACGGCCGTGGCGAGGTTCCGGCGGGAGCTGACGGCGGTCGGTGTGATCATGCTGACGACCTTCGGCCAGGACGAGTACATCACCCGGGCCCTCGAGGAGGGCGCCGACGGATTCCTGCTGAAGGCGGACGACCCCAGGGAGCTCCTCAACGGGGTACGGGCGGTCGGCGCCGGCGGCGCCTACCTGTCTCCCCGGGTCGCCGGCCGGGTCATCGCCGGGATGCGCGCCCACCGGTCGGCGCACCCCCACCGCTCGCTGGACCGGCTGACGGAACGGGAGCGCGACGTGCTCGCCGGGCTCGGCGCGGGCCTGTCCAACGCGGAGATCGCGGAGCGGTTGCACCTGGTCGAGGGCACGGTGAAAGCGCACGTCAGTGCCGTGCTGACGAAGCTGGGCGCGCGCAACCGGGTGGAGGCGGCCATCGCCGCGCACGAGGCGGGCCTGATCCCGCGGCACGGCGGCTGACCGCCTTCCCGATCCGCCGCGGTCCGCGTGTGCGCGTACGCGGGTGGCGTTCCCCCGACGGTCGGGAGGCGGCGCGGGCCACGTCCGGGGGACGCGGGCGCAGCGGGGGGAGCGTGCCTTGCCGGGCAAGGTTCTGTGCGTTCTTCGGCAAAACGTCGCGCCGTCGGCTCCTAGGGTTGCGTTTCGTCGGGTTGCAGGACACACCTATCCGCGTTCGTTCGGGGGCCTCAATGGAACAGCGTCTCGGCACGGTCACCTCCGCGGTGACGGCACAGGTCCGCACCGCCGAGGGGGTGCCGCCGACGCCTCTGCCCGCGGAACTGCGGTACGAGGTCTCCGACCCCTATGCCGTGGTACTCACCCTCGGCCCGTCGACCGACTGGGCCGTGACGTGGGTCTTCGCCCGTGCGTTGCTCGCCGAGGGGTTGCGGCGGCCCACCGGGGCGAGCGGGAACATCTGACCGCGGGCCCGGCCTCTGAGGACGCCGCTGGATGATCACGCTCCGGATTATCGGCGGCCGTGTCGGCGTTGTGCCCTGTGGCCGTCGGGTCGGCGACAAGCCGTAGCTCGTGCTCGTTCCCAGCACCACCCCGCAAGCGACGCCTTGCGAGCGACACATCACCAGCGCCACACCGCACGTACAAGAGCAGGCCGGGACGACCACCTGCTCGATTCGTCATCGAAGGAAGACCGAGTGTCACAGGAACAGAAGAGCTTGGTGCCGAGCACGCAGTTCGGCGTCTTCAGCGTCGGCGACGTCACGCCGGACCCGACCACGGGCAGGACGCCGACCGAGCGCGAGCGCATCAAGGCCATGGTCGCCATCGCGCTGAAGGCCGAGGAGGTGGGCCTGGACGTGTTCGCGACCGGGGAGCACCACAACCCGCCGTTCGTGCCGTCCTCGCCGACCACGATGCTCGGCTACATCGCGGCGCGGACGGAGCGGCTGCTGCTGTCGACGTCCACCACCCTCATCACCACGAACGACCCGGTGAAGATCGCCGAGGACTTCGCGATGCTCCAGCACCTGGCCGACGGCCGGACGGACCTGATGCTGGGGCGCGGCAACACCGGCCCGGTCTACCCCTGGTTCGGCCAGGACATCCGGCAGGGCCTCAACCTCGCCGTCGAGAACTACGCCCTGCTGCACCGCCTGTGGCGCGAGGACGTCGTCGACTGGGAGGGCACGTTCCGCACGCCGCTGCAGGGGTTCACCTCCACGCCGCGCCCGCTGGACGGCGTACCGCCGTTCGTCTGGCACGGGTCGATCCGCTCCCCGGAGATAGCGGAGCAGGCCGCGTACTACGGCGACGGCTTCTTCCACAACAACATCTTCTGGCCGGCCGACCACACCAAGCGGATGGTCGAGCTGTACCGGACCCGCTACGCCCACTACGGGCACGGCACACCGGAGCAGGCGATCGTCGGCCTCGGCGGGCAGGTGTTCATGCGGAGGAACTCGCAGGACGCGGTGCGTGAGTTCCGGCCGTACTTCGACGTGGCGCCGGTCTACGGGCACGGCCCGTCCCTGGAGGAGTTCACGGAGCAGACGCCGCTGACGGTCGGCTCGCCGCAGCAGGTGATCGAGAAGACGCTGGCGTTCCGCGAGTACGCCGGTCACTACCAGCGCCAGCTGTTCCTGATGGACCACGCCGGACTGCCGCTGAAGACCGTGCTGGAGCAGCTCGACCTGCTCGGCGAGGAGGTCGTGCCGGTGCTGCGCGAGGAGTTCGCCCGCAACCGGCCCGCGGACGTGCCGGACGCCCCGACCCACGCCTCCCTGCGCGCCGCCGCGGAGGCCGGGAACGCCGGGAGCGCCGGGAAGGTCGAGGACAACGCCGACGCCGAGGACGCCGCGCGCGCCGGGGCCACCGGCGGCAGCCGCGAGGAGGTGGCCGCGCGATGAGGCTCGTCGTCGTCTCGGCGGGGCTGAGCGTCCCGTCCTCCACGCGGTTGCTGGGCGACCGCCTGGCCGCCGTCGCCGCGAAGGAGGCCGCGGCCCCCTCCCCCGCCCCGGCCGGTGTCCAGGTCGTCGAGGTGCGGGACCTCGCCGTGGAGATCGCGCACAACTTCACCAACGGGTTCCCAGGGCCCGCGCTGGCCGACGCGTTCGGCGCGGTGGCCGGGGCGGACGGCCTGATCGTCGTCACCCCGGTGTTCTCCGCCTCGTACAGCGGTCTTTTCAAGTCCTTCTTCGACGTGCTGAGCGTGCACGACGAGGACGCTCTGGCCGGGAAGCCGGTGCTGATCGCCGCGACCGGCGGCACCGCCCGGCACTCGCTCGTCCTGGACCACGCGCTGCGCCCGCTCTTCGCCCACCTCAAGGCCGTCGTCGTGCCGACCGGCGTCTACGCCGCCTCCGAGGACTGGGGCGCCGCCGGCCTGGACCGGCGGATCGAGCGGGCGGCCGGTGAGCTGGCGGCGCTGCTGCGAGGGACGCCGGCGACAGGCGGCCCCGCCGCCGGGCAGGCCTCCACGCTGGTGCCGTTCGAGGAGTGCCTCACCGCCCTCGGCCAGAGGCCCCGGCCCGGCCGGAGCCCCCGCCCCGTCTCGTGAAGCGGTGGCCGGGCGGCCCCGGTGACGAGAGCGGTCGGCGGTGGGGTGGCCGGGGCATCGGGGGTATGAGTGACCCGGAGTACAGGAGGCGCGCCGATCGGTTCTATATTCATACAAACCATCCATGCGCGGCCCTGCTGCGATGAACGGGGGGTAGGACCGCGGTGGTCGAGACCGACAGCACCACACACGCCGGGGCGGAGTCCCGCACTGCCCGCAACGCGCGCAAGAAGGCCCGGAGGCGCAAGCGCCTGGGCCTCGGCGCGGCCGTGCTCGTCGCGGGCGGGGCGGCCACCGCGTCCCTCCTGACCCTCGGGGACTCCTCCGAGGGCCGCGACGACGCCGGGCACGCGGCCTCCGCCTCCTCGCACGGGGCGGCCCGGGGGGCCGCGAAGCACGGGAAGAAGGGCAAGGACGACGAGGAGGACTGGGACGGCAAGGTCCGGGTCCTCGGGGACGGCTCCACCTCCTACACCGGGCCGCAGCCCCGGCAGCTCAAGCCCAAGAAGCTCAAGCCGGGCGAGAAGCCGCCGCAGTTCGTGGTGTTCTCCTGGGACGGCGCCCTGGAGGGCGACGACCACCGCTTCTCCCACTTCCGCCAGGTGGCGAAGGAGAGCGACGCCCACATGACCTTCTTCCTCACCGGCATCTACCTGCTGCCGGAGAGCAAGAAGGCGCTCTACCGCCCGCCGCAGCACGGCCCGGGCGCCGCCGCCATCTCGTACCCGACGGTTCCGCACATCCGGGACACGCTCGGGCAGTTGCGCGGCGCCTGGAAGGACGGGCACGAGATCGGTTCGCACTTCAACGGGCACTTCTGCGGGTCCAAGGGCGGCGGTGAGTGGAGTCCCCAGGAGTGGAAGAGCGAGATCGACCAGACGTACGCGTTCATCAAGAACTGGAAGACCAACACCGGCTTCTCCGGCGAGGCGCCGCTGCCCTTCGACCCGGACCGGGAGGTGGTCGGCGGTCGCGCGCCCTGCCTGGAGGGCCAGAAGAACCTCCTGACCGCGATCAAGCCGTTCGGCTGGCGCTACGACGCCAGCTCCTCGGGCGACTTCCAGATATGGCCGTCCAAGGCGAACGGCATATGGAACTTCCCGCTGCAGCTCCTGCCGTTGCAGGGCAAAGAGGTGCAGGTCCTCTCGATGGACTTCAACTTCCTCTACCACCAGTCCGGCGACCGCACCCAGGGCGACCCGGCGAAGTTCCCGGCATGGGAGGAGCAGGTCCGGGCCTCGTACATGAACGGCTTCAACCGGGTCTACAACGGCAGCCGGGCGCCGATGTTCATCGGCAACCACTTCGAGGACTGGAACGGCGGCATCTACATGAACGCC
This sequence comes from Streptomyces sp. CC224B, assembly GCF_030010595.1. Classification (NCBI taxonomy): domain Bacteria; kingdom Bacillati; phylum Actinomycetota; class Actinomycetes; order Kitasatosporales; family Streptomycetaceae; genus Streptomyces; species Streptomyces sp. CC224B. The sequence continues at coordinate 53,271 of NZ_JASCXL010000049.1, forward strand.
GTCGAGGACGTGATGCGGGACGTGTGCCCGCGCAAGGACGTCCGGTGCGTGTCGTTCCGGGAGCTGGCGGACTGGCTCGACGTCCAGGACCCGAAGGTCCTGGCCCGGCTGCGCATGCTCGACCCCGCGCAGGCGCCGGACTGGACGTCCCTGGTCAAGTAGCGTGGGCCGGGCCGCCGGGTGCTCCGGCGGCCCGCCGCTACTTCACCGAGGCGATGTAGTCGGCCCACAGGCCGACCGCCCGGTCGCTGCCGAGGGTGCCGGGGGCGTCGCCGCCCAGCCCCTTCAGCGGCAGCGGCACCAGGTCGGTCAGCGCCATGCGGTAGACGACCACGGCCGTGGTCTCGGCCTCGGTGCCGCCCACGAACCAGCCCGCCGTGTTCTGGGCGGTCGTCCCGGTCTTGCCCACGGCGCCGGGGCGCACCGCGCCCGCCTCCCTCGCCGACCCCTCGGTCATGGTGGCCCGCAGGGCGTCCGTGACCGCGCGGGCGGTCCGCTTCGACACCGCCCGCGCCGACTTGGGCCTGTCCAGCGGCACCGTGGCACCGGCGCGGGTGACCGAGCTCACCGAGTAGGGATCGGTGTGCGTGCCGCCGGCGGCGAAGGTCTGGTACGCCCCGGCCATCCGGATGGCGCTGGGCGTGGAGTTCTCCCCGAGGGCGAACGGCGGGACCCGCTCCCCCAGGCTGGACTTGAGCAGCCCCGCGCGCAGGGCGTACGACTCGACCCGGTCCAGGCCGACGTCCAGGCCGAGTTGCAGCAGGGGCGTGTTGACGGAGTGGGCGACGGCCTGCCGCAGGGTCACCTCGCCCCAGTCGCGGTCGCCGTCGTTCTGGCCCTTCACCACGTTGCCGCTGCGGTCCCAGTACGGCCCCTCGGGCGTCCGCACGGCGACCCCGTCGTCGCCGTTGTAGACGCTGGCCGGGGTGACGGGCGTCCGCGGCCCGCCGCGGGTGCGCTGCACGCCCTCCTCCAGGGCGGCGGCGTAGACGAACGGGGTGAACGCCGAGCCGGCCGGGATGGTGGTCGCGTTCGACTGGTTGAAGCCCTGCTTCAGGTAGTCGCGCCCGCCGTACAGGGCGAGCAGGCGGCCGTCCGTGGCGACGCTCGCCGCGCCGATCCTGGCGTGCTCGTCGGTGCGCGGCCGCCGCCGGGGGTCGAAGTCCTTCTCGGCCTTGCGGACGGCCGCGGTGAGGGCCTGGGTGCGCGCCTTGTCGAAGGTCGTGTGGATCTGGTAGCCGCCGAGGTCGAAGTCGGCGGCCTTGATGTGCCCGTTCCTGACGGCGTGCTGCTTGGCCAGCTCCACCAGGTAGCCGGTCTGCGCGCCGGGGGTGCCGCCGGTGCCCGGGCCCGTGGGCTCCGGGAACTTCGTGTACGTGGCGCGCTCGGCGCGCGAGAGGTGGCCGGTCTCGACCATGCGGTCCAGGATCCAGCTCCACCGCTCGACGGCCCGCTTGTGGTTCTCCTTGCCGAGGGCCGGGTCGTAGAGTCCGGCGCCCTTGAGGAGGGCGGCGAGGAAGGCGCCCTCGCTGGCGTTCAGCTTGGAGACGTCCTTGCCGTAGTAGGCGTGGGAGGCGCGCTGGATGCCGTACGTGCCGCGGCCGAACCAGCTCGTGTTGAGGTAGTCCTGCAGGATCTTCTTCTTGCCCGTCCGGTTGTCCAGCTTCACGGCGAGCAGGAGCTCGGTGAACTTCCGGGACAGGGTGCGGTCCTGGCTCAGGTAGACGTTCTTCACGTACTGCTGCGTGATGGTGGACCCGCCCTGGGTCTCACCGCCGCCCACCGCGGCGCGCAGGGCCCGCAGGACGCCGGTCGGCGAGACCCCCGAGTCGGAGTAGAAGCTCGCGTTCTCGGCCGCGAGGACGGCGCCCTGGACCTTCGGCGGCACCTTGTCCAGGGGTATCTCCTGCCGGATGACCCAGCCGGTGCGGGCCATGACGGAGCCGTCGGCCCAGAAGTACACGTTGTCCTGTTGTGTGGCGAAGGAGTTGAGGTCGTCGGGTATGTCCGTGGTGGCGTAGGCGATCGCGACGAAGCCCGTCAGGCCGAAGCACAGGTACAGGAAGGCGCCCAGCCACTGGCGCCACGAGGGCACCCACCGCCGCCACCCGCTCCGGCCCGGCCGGGGGTAGGCGGGGCGCAGGCGGCGCAGCTGCCGGCGCGCCACCGCGAGGGCGCCGGGTGTGCCGCCGCCGGACCGCGGCCGGCGCCGCGCCGCGGGCTTCCTGCGGCGGCCGGTCCCCTGGCCACGGCTGCCGAACACCGCCCGTAGACCCCCCGATCGCCCTTCCGCGGCCGTACTCCTCCCACCCACTCCGCACGCCTCCTCTGCTGCCTGTTCCGCACACCCTAGAGGTACCCGGGACGGGGCCGGCCGGGGTGTGGGAACGGTGTCCGGCGGTCGCCGGAGGCCGCGTGGGACGAACGGCGCAACGCAGGCGCCCAGTTGTGCGAAGATTCCGTCCCCCGGGCGACTCGACCGGGCGACAAAAGAGGAAACAGAGTGATATCCAAGAGATACAGACCCGCCGTCATCGCCGGTCTGACCATGGCCGTGATGTCCGGCCCCCTGCTGGCGTACCCCGCGAACGCCACCACCCGCACCCCCGCCCCGGCCGTCGACGCCGCCGACAGCGCGCCGCGCGAGGCCGACCGCAGGACGGCCGCCACCTTCGCCCGCATCGCCGAGGACGTCCTGTCCCGGCGCACCCAGGCCCTGGTCCAGGGGCGCGGCGGCTCCCAGGACAGTACCGCGAAGACCCGGATGTCCGTCCGGCTGAAGAAGGACGAGGACGCCGCGCTCCGGTCGCTGCGGTCCCGCAAGTCCCGGCTCGCGGCGCTCGGCGAGGCCTACACGGACGCGAAGACCCGTGTCGTGGTGGAGCGTGCCACCGTCACCGGCAGGACGGCGACCGTCCGGGCCACCGCGTCGTCGACGCTCACCTACAAGAAGGTGCGCGGGGACGAACCGGACACCACCGCCTTCTCGACGCGGCAGGAGCTGACGTTCGCCGCCACGAGGAACGGCTGGGAGCTGACCTCGGTCACGTCTCGGGACAACGGCCCGGTCGCGGTCGACGAGCCGCCGACGGCCCGGGTGAAGACCGTCAAGGACGACGGCAAGCAGTACCCGAGCGGCACGCCGGCGTCCACCGCGTACCCGACGAGGCCGACGCCGAGGAAGACCGGCGGGGCCTACGACTACTCCGCCATGGCGCGGTACACGGAGAAGTACTGGCGTACGTACAACACGGCGTACCGGCAGTTCAACGGCGCCGGGGGCGACTGCACCAACTTCGTCAGCCAGGCGCTGAAGGCGGGCGGCTGGAAGTCCGTCCCGGGCACGTCCTCCGACTACCGCAACTGGTGGTACGACGGCGCGCGGCAGAGCGGCTCCTGGGTCGGGGTGAACGAGTGGGCGTGGTTCACGCTGTCCAACCGGCGGGCCCCGAACCTGACGAACGTCTACCAGCTGGACGTCGGCGACGTCCTGCAGGTCGACTTCGACCGCAACGGGTCCAAGGACCACTCGATGATGGTGACGTACCGCGACCGGCGGGGCATGCCGTACCTCACTTACCACTCGACCGACACCTACCGCAGGTCGCTGGCGAGCATCATCGCGTCGTATCCCAACGCGCGTTACTTCGCCTACCGCACCTGATCCCGCCGCACCATCGCGGGGCAGCGGGCCGGGAGGCCCCTGAGCCGCCTCGGTACGTCCCCGCGCCGCGCGGCCCGTCCCTTCGGGGAGGGGCCGCGCGTCCTTCGTGGGGGGTGTGGCCTCCCGTCACCGGCGGGTGGTGACCACCGTGACCAGTGCGCCCAGGAACACCCCGGCGACGAGCGCGGGGGCCGGGGACCACGCGGCCAGCAGGACGCCCGCGGCGGCGACGGCGAACGGCACGCCGTCGGCCGCCCGCCTCTGGTGCGGCCGCAGGTGGATCGCCCACACCGTGGTCAGGAAGACGGCGGCCGGGACGGTGACCGCGAGGCCGGCGCCCACGGACGAGGTGCCGGGGTGGCGTGCGAGGTGGTCGGCGTAGGCGGCCAGGCCCGCGCCCTCGGCGGTGGCCGACGCGAAGACCAGGTAGTGGCCGTAGGCCCAGGTGAAGCGTTGGCGGTGCGCCTGGTGGGTGGTGGCGAGGAGCGTGTGCGCGGGCCGGGCGAAGTACAGCCACCACAGGGCGAAGGCCATCAGCAGGCCGCCCCCGGCCAGCGCGTACAGGGCGCCGGTGCCGTGGTGCCGGTCGAACGCCCCCCGTACGGCGACCGTGGCGGCCGCGACGGACTCGCCGAGCACGATGAGGGTGAACAGCTCGTAGCGCTCGGCGATGTGGTGCGGGTGCCACGGCGTCATCCCGGCGGACTGCGCCCACACCGGAACCAGGAGTTCTGCCACCACCATCACGGCGATGCCCGGCAGGTGGGCCCGGTCCGGCAGGAACAGCAGGGCCACCCAGCCGCCCTGGCAGGCCGTCACCCCGGCGGCGAAGCGGAGCGTGGTCCTGCGCCGGGCGCGGTCGGCGAGCCCGGCCCGGACCCACAGCGCGGCGAGCGCCGTGCGCAGCACCACGTAGCCGAGCGTGATGACGAGCAGGTCACCCTCGTCGAAGGCGCGGCCGACGCCCGCGGCGAGGACGAGGGAGCCCGTGATCTGCGCCAGGACGGTCAGCCGGTAGGGGGTGTCGTCGGGGTCGTAGGCGGAGGCGAACCAGGTGAAGTTCATCCAGGCCCACCAGATGGTGAAGAAGACCAGCGCGAAGCGCAGGACGCCGGATGCGGGGTCGCCGTGCGTCAGCGCCCCGTGCAGATGCGCCGAGGCCTGCGCCACGGCGACGACGAAGCACAGGTCGAAGAAGAGCTCCAGGGGGGTGGCGGACCGGTGCGGTTCCCCGGGGTCGCGGCCGGTCATGGTGCGCCGCCGCCGGACGGCCGGGGCCGTCGGGACCGCCCGGAAGCGTGCCGCGCGGCTCAGCGGAGGGCTCCCAGGGCCGCTCCGACCGTCCGGTGGAAGGTGGGATAGGTGTAGATCATGTGCCGGAGCCGGTCGACGGGGACCTCGGCGTGGACGGCGACGTTCAGGCCGTACAGCACCTCCCCGCCCGCGGGTCCGGCCGAGGTGGCGCCGACCAGCACGCCGCGGCCGGCGTCCTCGACCAGTTTGACGAACCCCTCGTTGCCCGGTCCGTGGATCCACCCGCGGGTGGAGGAGGCGAGGGGCAGCACGCTGGTGCGCACCCGCAGCCCGCGCTCCCGCGCCTGCCGCTCGGTCATCCCGACGGCGCCGATCTCCGGGTCGGTGAAGGTGACCCGGGGCAGCGCGCGGTAGTCGGCCTCGGGGCCGGGCCGCCCGAGGATGTCGCGGACGGCGATCTCCGCCTGGTACATCGACACGTGGGTGTAGGCGCCGCGCCCGGTGATGTCGCCGACCGCCCACAGCCCGTCCGCGGCCCGCATCCGGCCGTCCGTGGGCACGTGGGGCGCGGTGGGGTCGAGCCCGGCCGTCTCCACCGCCAGCGCGGCGAGGTCGGCGCCCCGGCCCGCGGCCACGAGCAGCCGTTCGGCGCGCAGCACCTGGTCGTCGTCGAGGCGGACGGTGAACGCGGTGCCGTCGTGTCCGGCCTGCCGCGCCCGGGCACCGGTGAGGACGCGGACACCGTCGGACCGCAGGGCCGCCGCGGCCAGGTCGCCCGCCTCCGGCTCCTCCCGCGACAGCACCCGCTCCTGGCCCTCGACCACCGTGACGGCGCACCGGAACCGGGCGAAGACCTGGGCGGTCTCGACCCCGACGGCGCCGCCCCCGAGCACGATCAGCGACGCGGGCAGCTCCGCGGCCGCCATGGCGTCCCGGTTGGTCCAGTACGGGGTGTCCGCGAGGCCCGCGACCGGGGGGATGCGGGGCCGGGTCCCGGTGGCCAGGACAACGCCGCGCCGGGCCTCGACGGTGCGGTCGCCGACGGTCACCCGGCGCGGTCCCGCGAGCCGTCCCCGGCCGCGGACGAGGCGCCCGCCCTTGGAGGTCAGCCGGTGGGCCGCCGCCCGGTCGTTCCAGTGGTCGGTGGCCTCGTCGCGGACGCGGCCGCTGACCTTGGCCCAGTCGGCGGTCGCCGTCGCCGCCCCGGCGAGCAGCGGGGTCCGGCGCGTCTCGGCGAGCAGGTTGCCCGCCCTGATCATCATTTTGCTGGGTACGCACGCCCAGTACGGGCACTCGCCGCCGACCAGCTCCGCCTCGACGCCCACCACGTCGAGGCCGGCCTCTGCCAGGGTGCCCGCGACGTACTCACCGCCCGGTCCCAGACCGAGAACCACCACATCCGCCTGCTCACGCATGTCCCTCGCCGTTCGTCGTCCCGCCCGTCCCCCGGGCGTGCTCGACCGCCGAACCTAGGGCCGCCGGAACGCCGTGCTCGGACAACGGGCGCACGCGTGCTTGCCCGAGAGCGCACACCCGCGGCGGACGTCGCGGAAAGCCGTGGACGGCGAGACGGGGACATCCAGCCCGTCCGCCGCTTGAGGACGGGGCCGGAGGCCGATGGGGAGGCGGGTGGGCGGGTAACAGTACGAGGGCCGGGGCCGAGCCCCCGGAGAACCGGATGTGGCAGGCGCCACGAGCCCTGCGTACCCTGCGTCCCTGGGCGCCCGCGCGTCCCGGCCGTGCCGGAGAAAGGGCGCGAAGAAGGGTCGCATGGCAGGGAGATTCGGGGGTAAGGGCGTCGTGTGTTGCACAGTGACTCGGGAAGCAAGGTGGTCCACGTGACCCAGGCGGAGGACGACGAGCGGCAGTCGCCGGTCAGCGATGTCATAGCGGTCTCCATGGCGTTCGAGAGCACCGCCGAGATCGCGGAGGCGCGTGACCTCGCCCGGACTTTCCTGGCCGACGTCCAGGCCGTGCACGGCCTGCCCGTGTCGGGCCGCGCCATGGGCATGGTGCAGCTCGTGGTGAGCGAGCTGGTGACCAACGCCCGCAAGTACGCGCCGGGGCCCTGCCTGCTGACGCTGGAAATCGTGGAGGGGGCGGTGCGCATCAGCGTGTGGGACAGCAGCACGGCGCTGCCGGTGATCCTGGCGCCCGACCCGGACCGGGTGGGGCAGCACGGCCTGGAGATCGTGATGGCGGTCTGTACGAGCTTCGCCGTGCACCGGGAGCCGGTGGGCAAGCGCATCACGGCCGACGTCGTCCTGGCCGACGACCCCGCCGGCGCCCTGGCCGGCCGCCAGGTGCTGTGACGTTCCGCCGCACGTCCTTGACCGCTGCCGCCCTGGCCTGAGCGGGCGGATACCGCGTACGACTGCCTGCCGTCCTCAGCTCTTGAGCTTGCGGGCTCTTGCCCCGGCTCTCGCGGCGCCCCGGAAGGCGGCCGGAAAGCGGCCGGAAGGCGGCAAACAAAAAGGCAAAGAGTACACGACTCCCTGCCACTCTCAACGTATAACACACAGGGGGCCTTGCGGCAAGACCCCCTCCGTGCCGCAGAATCTCCGGCCTGAGCCGGAAACAGAGCTTGCGGACGTGGGGGATGCCGAATGCGTGTGTTGTTGTCGACGTTGTCGACGTATGAGTCGATGGCCGCGCCGCCGCTGTGTGCCCCGGCCGCCCCAGGAGAGCGCACCGGTGTCGCCGTGACCCGCGCGCCGTCGTCCGGCCCGGTGGCGCCCCCGGTGGGGCAAGCCCCCCGGCCCGCCGGATCCTCGTAGCGCGAGCAGCCCGGGAACGGCCGGAGCACGTACTGCCACGAGACGCCGAAGCAGCCGGGCCCCGCACCACCGGCCCGCCCCGGCTCACACGGCACCCTCAAGGACCCGCACACCCCGCGAGCCGCGCCGACGGCCGCCAGGTCCGCCACGCACTCCCCCGGAGCCTCGCTCCGCACAGCGTCCGAAGCGACATGCCGACACACCGGCATACCGACGCCGCCGCATACCGACGCCACCACATATCGACACCGCCGCATACCCGCATACCGGCATGCCGACATTCCCGCATGCCGGTCCGGACGCCCAGTAGTCGCCTGCCGCGCACCAGCGTGCGCGCCCCAGGGCCTTCGGCGGCCCCAGAACGGAGCTCATACCGTGAACCCCCTGATCACCAGTGTCTTCGACCTCCCCGAGCGCCTCTCCGCCAAGGCCGACCCCGCGCTCATCGCCGACGACGAGCGGCACTTCGCGGCCGTCGCGGAGTGCCTGGAGCAGACGATCGCCGAGGTCTCCGGTCGCCTCGACGCCGAGCGCAGGGCGCCCGGCGGCACGGGCCGCGCCGCGATGGACCGGGACGCGGAGGTCCACCGGCTCACCGCCCGGCTGCGCACCCTGCGCCGCTTCGGCCTCGACCTGTGCCTCGGGCGCATGGTCGGCGCCGAGGGCACCGAACCCGTGTACGTGGGCCGCCTCGGCCTGACGGACAGCACGGGCCGCCGGCTGCTGGTCGACTGGCGCTCCCCCGCGGCCGAACCGTTCTTCGGGGCCACGCACGCCCACCCGATGGGTCTCGCCAGCCGTCGCCGCTACCGCTGGACGGACGGGCGGATCAGCGACTACTGGGACGAGGTGTTCGCGCCGGAAGGATTCGCCGGGCACGCCGCGCTCGACGACCAGTCGGCCTTCGTCGCCAGCCTCGGCACCAACCGGTCGCCGCGGATGCGGGACGTGCTCGGCACGATCCAGGCCGACCAGGACGCCATCATCCGCGCGGGCTCCCGGGGCGCCCTCGTCGTCGACGGCGGCCCGGGCACGGGCAAGACCGTCGTCGCCCTGCACCGCTCCGCCTACCTGCTGTACTCGGACCCGCGCCTCGGGCAGCGCCGCAGCGGCGGCATCCTCTTCGTCGGCCCGCACCGGCCGTACCTGGCGTACGTCGGCGACGTGCTGCCCAGCCTCGGCGAGGAGGGCGTGCAGACCTGCACGCTGCGGGACCTCGTCGCCGAGGGGGCGCGGGCGGTGCCCGAGTCCGACCCGGACGTGGCGCGGCTGAAGTCGTCCGCGGACATGGTGAAGGCGATCGAGACGGCCGTCAGGTTCTACGAGGAGCCTCCGGCCACGGGGATGACGGTCACGACGCACTGGTCCGACATCCGGCTGACCGCGGACGACTGGGCCGTCGCCTTCGCCGCGACGGAGCCCGGTACCCCGCACAACGAGGCCCGCGACCAGGTGTGGGAGGAGCTGCTCACGATCCTGGTGGACAAGCACGAGGAAGACGCCCCGGAGGCACAGCTCCGCGCTTCGCTGGCCGGGAACCGGGAGCTGCTCACGGCCTTCGGCCGGGCGTGGCCGCTCCTCGAGGCCGCCGACCTCGTCTCGGACCTGTGGTCGGTCCCCGCGTACCTGCGGATGTGCGCTCCCTGGCTCGACCGTGCGGACGTCCAGCGGCTCCAGCGCGCCGACGCCCGGGCCTGGACGGTGTCCGACCTGCCGCTCCTGGACGCGGCGCGGCAGCGGCTCGGCGACCCGGAGACGGCCCGGCGCAGGCGGCGGCACGAGGCCGTCCTCGCCGCCCAGCGCGAGCGCATGGCGCAGGTCGTCGACAACCTGATCGAGGCGGCGGCCGCCTCCGGGGCCGACGGGGACGACGGCGAAGGCCTGGTACGGATGCTGCGTGGCAAGGACGCCCAGGTCAGCCTGGTCGACGAGGCCGAACTGTCGCCCGCCGACCCGGACCTGCTCGCCGGTCCGTTCGCCCACGTCGTCGTGGACGAGGCGCAGGAGCTGACCGACGCGGAGTGGCAGATGCTGCTGCTGCGGTGCCCGTCCCGGAGCTTCACGATCGTCGGGGACCGCGCGCAGGCTCGGCACGGGTTCGCCGAGTCGTGGCGGGAGCGGCTGGAGCGCGTCGGGCTCGACCGGATCACCCTGGCTTCCCTGAGCGTCAACTACCGTACGCCGCGGGAGATCATGGCGGAGGCCGAGCCGGTCATCCGGGCCGTGCTCCCGGACGCCAACGTGCCGGTGTCCATCCGCAGCGGAGGCGTCCCCGTGGCGCACGGGTCGGCGGCGGAGCTGCGCCCCGTCGTCGACGGCTGGCTCGCCGAGCACGCCGACGGCGTCGCCTGCGTCATCGGCGATCCCACGTTCCCGGCGACGTCCCGCGTCCGGTCCCTGACGCCGGAGCTGTCGAAGGGCCTGGAGTTCGACCTGGTCGTGCTGGTCGACCCGCAGGAGTTCGGCGAGGGCATCGAGGGAGCGGTCGACCACTACGTCGCGATGACGCGCGCGACGCGGCAACTGGTGGTCCTCACGCGTCCGTGACGCCGACCGGCGGCCGGGGCGCCCCGGCCGCCTGGGCGCCCCGGCCACCCTGCCCGCCCGGCCGGGCCGTCACCGTCGCCGGCTCCGGCACCCGCTCCGGCTCCGACTCCGGTCCCACCTCCGGATGCACACCACCCGAATCGCTCATAACGTGACAGACGTCCCGTCTCTCACTGAAGGAGTCACCATGGGCATGGACAAGGCCAAGGGCAAGGCCAAGGAGATGGCCGGCAAGGCCACCGGCAACGACCGGATGCAGGCCAAGGGCAAGGCCGAGCAGACCAAGGCCAAGATGCGCGAGGCCGCGGACAAGGCACGGGACAAGGCGCGCGACACGGCCGAGGGGGTTCGCGACTCCTACCGCGAGGACCGCTGACCCTGTCCGGTGCCCCTGTGCCGAGGTCCGTCCTGACGTAGGCGCACTCCACCGGGCCCGGGCGGGAGCAGTGATCCTGCCCGGGCAAAGGGGCGCCACCCCGGCAGCGGGGGCTTGGTCCTGCGCCGGTCCAGCGGGGGCCCTTAACGGGTGTGCGGCGCAGCCGGGGGGTGTCGTATCGTGGACAGGTCCCTGTGCCGAGCTGTCGGTCGCAGCGACCGGACTTCCTGTTTCTTCCGCGTTTTCCGTTTCCTTCGGCGTCGATCTTGAGGTGACTTCCTATCAACCAGGCCCTGTAGTCGTTCGCGTTCCCCACGTGCTGTGTTGTCGCACGTGTGCGGGGGCGGACGGCACGTCGGCCTGAGTTGCGTCACCCCCCCCCCGCAGATTTCCGTCTTTCTCCCGGGTGCAGCTCTGCCGTCTGCCCCGGGCTTCGTGTGTGCCGGCCCCGGTGCGGCTGTCGGCAGGGCTCCCCGATTTCCTGATCAGGAGTTCCCGCCGTGTCTTCCTCCGCGCTCGGCAGCGAGCCGCAGCACGCCACCCTGCCCCCGGACCACCCGGCACCCCACCACCCGCACATGACCTTGGCGGCCCGGGTCGCCCTCTTGGTGCTGCTGGTCGCCGAGTTGATGGACCTGCTCGACCAGTCGGTCGTCCTGACCGCCCTGCCCGCGATCCAGGAGTCGACCGGCGCCGGACCGGCCGCGGTGCAGTGGCTGACCACCGGCTATTCGCTGCCCGTCGCCGTCGGGCTGATCACCGGCGGGCGCCTCGGCGACCTCCACGGCCGACGCAGGGTCCTCCTCGTCGGCACCGTCGTGTTCACCGCGGCCTCGCTGCTGTGCGGCCTCGCCACCGGCCCGGGCGTGCTGATCGGCGCCCGGGTGCTCCAGGGCGTGGCCGTCGCGCTCATGATTCCGCAGGTCCTGGCCACCCTGCACGTCACCTTCGAGGGGCAGAACCGCAGCAAGGCCTTCGGCCTGTACGGGGCTGTCCTTTCGCTCGCCAACGTCGTGGGCCCGGTGCTCGGCGGCCTGCTCACCGAGGCCAACCTGTTCGGGCTGTCCTGGCGGCCGATCTTCCTGGTCAACGTGCCCGTCGGCCTCGCCGTGCTCCTCCTGGGACGCCGGTTCATCCCCGAGTCGACCGTCCGGCGGGCCGACCGGCTCGACGTGACCGGTGTGCTGCTGTCCGCGTCGGCCGTCGTCCTGATCGTCTTCCCGCTCACCGAGGGCCACCTCCACCACTGGCCGCTGTGGTGCTTCGGCCTGCTCGCCGCCGGGGTCCTCGCCCTCGGTGCCTTCCTGCGCCACCAGTACGGCAGGCAGGACCACGCACCCCTCGTGCGCCTGTCCCTGTTCCGGGACGGGCAGTTCGCCGGCGGTACGGCCGCGCAGCTCGTGCACGGCCTGCTCTGCGGGCTGTTCTTCCTGACCTGGACCCTCCACCTCCAGCGCGGCTTGGGCATGAGCCCCTTCCACGCGGCCCTGGCCTTCGTGCTGCTGTCCGTCGGAGAACTGGGCGGCGCGGCGGTCGCGGGGAAGAGCGCCGGGCGCTTCGCCCGCAGGCTGCCCCAGGCCGGAACCCTCATCGCGCTCGCCGCGATGGCCGCCTACGGGATCCAGGCCGACGCGGGACAGGCGGACCTGACCCTCGTGGCGATGACCGCTCCGGTGGTACTGATCGGCTTCGGCCTCGGCATGGTCAGCGGCCCGCTCGCCGACATGTCACTCGCCCGCGTCCCGCACGAGGACGCCGGTTCCGCATCGGGCCTGTTCAACACCGCCATGCACCTGGGCATCACCCTCGGCACCGCGCTGACCGCCCTGGTCTTCTTCGCCACCACCGGCGGCTCACCCGACGCCGCACTCAACCGCGACGCGTTCGTCACCGTGCTGTGGTGGGTCGGCGGCCTCCTCGCCCTGATGTGGGCCCTGATGTTCTGCCTGCCCGGGCGGGCCGGGAGCCGGGACGACTGAGCCGCCCTCAGGTCCCGGCCACGCCGTCGCCCGGGACCTGGACGCCCGGTGACCGGTACGTCCGCCGGGCGGGGGTCAGCCGCCGATCGGGGAGATCGCGATGCAGCCCGTCACGACCTTGTCGCCGGTGGACTCCTTGAGGACCTTGCCCTTGTGGATCACCTTGCAGGCGACGTCGCCGGCGATCGGGTCCGTCGAGATCGGGACCACGGTGGGCGGCATGATGCCGCGCAGCGTCACGGTCTTCTTCCACGGCAGCTCCGGCTTGGTGACCTTCTCCAGCTTGGGGTTGGTCGCGGACCCCTTGCCGGAGGCGAACTGGATCTCGTCGACGTTCTTGCCGGTGACCTCGTACGTCACCTCGTAGGTCTCGTCGATGGCCTTGTCGACCGCGTCGACGGCCTTCTTCTCCGCCTCGGAGCAGGCGCTCAGGCTCAGGGCGAGAGCGGCGGCGAGGGGGAACACAGCGGTGCGGATACGTCTGTTCATCCGGGCAGACAACAGTAAAGGAGATTTAAAGTCAATCCGCGGTCGGGGTGACGCCGCAGGTCAGCAGCGCGTCGAACGGTCTTCGGCGGTACGCGGTCCGGAGGTTCGGGCCGTGCCCGGGCGCACGTGGCGGTCCTGGGCTTCGAGGACGGCGTCCGCATAGGTCGCGGCCCAGGCGCCCAGCGCGCGGATCGGGGTGAGGAGCGCGGTGCCCGCCTCGGTGAGGCGGTAGTCGACGCGCGGCGGGGCCTCCGCGTAACGGCGGCGCTCCACCAGGCCGTTGCGCTCCAGGCGCCGCAGGGCCTCGTTGAGCACCTTGGGGCTGATCCCGCCGATGCGGTCCAGGAGGGCACGCGGGCGCCGGGGGCCGTCCTCGCCCAGGACGAAGACCACCACGCTGTCCCACCGGTTGGCCAGGACCTCGAAGGCGACGCGGGCCCGGCAGTCCGCGGCGAAGTGGTCCCCGCCCAGGTCCTCCACCGTGTCCGCGGTGTCTGCCGTGTCCGCGGTGTCTGCCGTGTCCGCGGTGTCTGCCGTGTTCGCCGCGTCTGCCGTGTCAGCCGTGTCCGCCGCGTCGGGCCCGTGCGGTGAGTGCGGTGCCTCCCGTCCGCCCGACTCCCCTGCCCCGTGGGCCCGTTCCGCCGCTCCCCGTTCACGCATGGGGAGATCCTGCCACCTCGTTGCGTACCGAACGGTGTGCGTCGGCCCGCCTAGCGTCCAAGGCGTGACGTCCCGCGACAGGGACCACGACAGGCACCACCGGAGGAACGGGAGCGGGACGATGCGGATCGGCATACTCGGCGCGGGCGGCATGGCGGCGGCACTGGGCGGGGCCTGGGTACGGGCCGGGCACGAGGTCGTGGTGGGCGGCCGGGACACCGGCGCGGCGGCCCGGACGGCCGCCCGGATCGGGGCAGTCGGGCACGGGGGCCTGGCCGAGGCGGCACGGTACGGCGACACGGTGCTGGTCGCCGTGCCCGCGGAGGCCGCCCCACGGCTGGCCGGGGACCTGGCCCGGGACCTCGTCGGCCGGACGGTGCTCGACTGCACCGTCCCGATGGCGCCCGGCCCCGGCGGCCCGGCCCTCACGACGTCCGGCGGCACGGACTCGGTGGCCGCGCGCGTCGCGGCGGCCGCGCCCGGAGCCCGGGTCGCGAAGGTGTTCGGTATCTGCCACGAGAGCGTGTGGACGCTGCCCCGGCCCGCCTTCGAGGGCGCGCCGCTGGCGGTGCCGTTCTGCGCGGACGACCCGGCCGCGGCCCGGGCGGTGACGGACCTGGTCGACTCGATGGGCTGCGCGCCGCTGCCGTGCGGCGGCCTCGACCGGGCGGGGCTGCTGGAGGCGGCCGCGGTCCTCGCCATCGGCGTGTGGTGGTCCGGCGGCGAGGCCCGGCACGCCTTCCCCGCCCCCGCGCTGGCTCCGGGCGCCGTCGACGACGCGCCGTAGGCCCTCGGCGGGCCGGCCCGAACCCTTGGTGGGGCCGGCCGGCCGCGGGCGGGGGCCGCCCCCCCCC
>NZ_JASCXL010000050.1:0-67420 GCF_030010595.1 Streptomyces sp. CC224B
CGCGCCCGCCGCACCCGGCCCGCCGCCGCCCGCGGCCGCGGCGGACGGCCCGCTCGCCGACCTCGACGGCGGGCCCCTGACCGTGCCCGACGGCGCGCCCGCCACGCTGCAGGCGGCCCTGCGTACGGCGGCCGCGTACGCCCCCGACCGCGGCACGGTCTTCATCAGGCGCGACCACGACGACGACGTCCAGACGTACCCGGAGCTGCTCGCCGAGGCCGAGCGCGCCCTCGGCGGCCTGCGCGCGGCGGGACTGCGCCCCGGCGACTCCGCCCTCTTCGTGTTCGCCGACAACCGCGCCTACCTCACGGCCTTCTGGGCCTGCGTGCTCGGCGGGTTCGTCCCGGCGCCCGTCGCCGTCGCCCCGACGTACCGGACGCGCAACGAACCCAACCGCAAGCTGCGCAACGCCTGGGAACTGCTCGGCCGGCCGGTGCTGCTCACCGACACGGCCACCGCGGGGGCGCTGGCCGAGGTGCGCGCGCTGTGGGGCGAGCCCGACGTGCGCGTCCTCACCACCCACGACCTCCTGAAGGCGCCACCGGACCACGACTGGTACCCCGCGACGCCCGAGGACCCCGTCCTCGACCTGCTCACCTCCGGCAGCACCGGCGTGCCCAAGTGCGTGCGGCACACCCACGCCACCGTGGCAGCCCGTACGTACGCCGTCGCCGCGCACTGCGGACTGACCGAGCACGACGTCAGCCTCATCTGGATGCCGCTGGACCACGTGACCGTCGCGATGTACAACGTGCGCGACGTGTTCGTCAGGTGCTGGCACGTCAACGCGCGGACCGACCACTTCCTCGTCGACCCCCTGCTCTGGCTCGACTGGATGGACCGGTACCGGGTGACCAACACCTGGGCGCCCAACTTCGCCTTCTCCATGGTCAACGAACAGGGCGCGGAGATCCGCCGGCGGTCCTGGGACCTGTCCCGCGTCCGCGAGCTGGTCAACGCGGGGGAGCCCGTCGTCGCCGCGACCAGCCACCGGTTCCTCGAACTCCTCGCGCCGCACGGGCTGCGCGCCGACGCGATGGTGCCGTGCTGGGGCATGTCGGAGACGTGCTCGGGGGTCACCTACACCCGGCAGAGCCGCGCCGAGCCCACGGCCGGCACCGTCGCCGTCGACCCCGCGTCCTTGAGCGGCGCCGTCCGCCGGCTGCCGCCCGACGACCGGCGCGCGGCGGTGCTCTCCACCGTGGGACGGCCGATTCCCGGAGTCCGGCTGCGCGTCACGGGCGACGACGGGTCCGTCCTGCCGGAGCACAGGGTCGGTGAACTCCGCGTCCGAGGCGCCACGATGATGCGCGGCTACTTCCGCAACGACGAGGCCAACCGTGCCGCGTACGACGAGCACCGCTGGTTCCGCACCGGGGACCTCGCCTTCGTCAGCGACGGCGAGGTCGTCATCGCCGGGCGCGCCAAGGACCAGATCATCGTGCGCGGCATCAACTACCTGGCGCACGAACTGGAGAGCGTCGTCGAGCGGGTCGACGGCGTACGGCCCACGTTCGTGGCCGCGGCGGGGGTGCGGGAACCCGCCGCCACGTCCGACCGCCTCGCCGTCTTCTTCGTGCCCGAGGACCTGCCCGGGCACGACGAGGCCGCGGCGCTCACCCGGATCGCCGAGGACACGCGCCTCGTCCTGGGGCGCGAGGCCGGGCTCGCCCCGGACCTGCTGGTGCCCCTGCGGGAGGCCGAGTTCCCCAAGACCAGCAGCGGGAAGATCCAGCGGTCCGCGCTGGCCGACCGGCTGCGCGCCGGAGCGTTCGACGACCGCCTCATCACGACCACGGGCGAGACGGAGCGACGCGGCGTCGCCCGGCGCCAGTGGGCGCCCCTGCCCAAGCCCGCCCCCCGGGACGACGACGGCGTGCGGCTGCTGCTCGCCGACAAGGAGGTGCTCAGGCGGCTGCGTCCCGACGGCCCGCTGGTCGTCGCGGCCCGGGGCGAGGGGTTCGCCGAGGAGGTGCCGGACCGGTACCGCGTACGGCCGGACGACCGGGCGCGGATACGGGACCTGCTGCGGTCGGTGACCGGCCGGCACGGCGCGATCTCCACCGTCGTGTTCGCTCTCCCGCTGTCGTGCGACGGCGACCCCCTGACGAAGCTGACCGCGACGACGGCCGAACTGACCGCGCTGATCGGCGCGCTCGCCGAGGAGGAGTGCGGCAGCCCCCTCGTGCTCGTCCTCACCGCCGGAGCGCTGCACGTCCGCGACGGCGACCGGGTCGACCTCGGCACCTGCGCGGTGCCCGGCCTGGTCAGGACCGCGGCCGACGAGTCCGCCACGCCGCGGATCCGGCACCTCGACCTGCCCGCCGACCACCGGCGGTGGGAGCAGGCGCTGCGCACGGAACTGGCCGACCGGGACCGCACCGGCGTCGTCGCCGCGCGGGACCAGCGCCGCTGGCGGCCGGTCCTGGTCCCCGTCCCCGAGGACGGCGGCACGGACGGCGCCGCGCCGCCGGTGATCACCGGCGGCCGGTACCTGATCACCGGTGGCCTCGGCGGCATCGCCCTGGACATCGCGGGACACCTGCTGGCCGCGTACGGGGCCAGGCTGCTGCTCGTGGGGCGCTCGCCCGCCGAGGGGGAGAGGGCCGCCCGCCTCGCCGAACTGGCCGAGCTGGGCGACGTCCGGCACCACCGGGCCGACGTCGCCGACGCCTTCGCCCTCGAAGCGGCGCTCGCCTCGGCCGAGGAGGCCTGGGGCGCGCCCGTGGACGGGGTGCTGCACCTGGCCGCCGCCGACCCGACCGGGCAGTGGGCGGCCCTCGAACGGCACACCCTCGACCGGGAGACCGCGGCGGCCTTCGCCGAGCAGTACCACGCCAAGGTGGCGGGAACGCTCGCCGTGGCGCGGGTGCTGCACCGCCGCCCGGACGCCACGCTCGTCCTCTTCGGCTCCGTGAACGGCGAGTTCGGCGGCCACGCGTTCGGCGCCTACTCCGCGGCCAACGCCTTCCTCGTGGGCTTCGCCGACCACTGGCGGTACGAACGCGGCCGCTCCGTACGGTGCCTGGCCTGGAGCATGTGGAGCGGCGTCGGCATGAACCGGGACCGGCCGAGCGAGCCCGCGCGACGCCGCGGGTTCCTGGCCGTCGACCCCGACGAGGGCCTGAAGCTGCTCCTGGGCGCCCTGACCTCACCCCACCACTACCTGCTCCTCGGCCTCGACCTCGCCCATCCGCGGATCGTCGAGGAACTGGCCCCGCAAGCGCTGCGCGTCAGCGAACTCGTGGTCGCCTACACCAGGCGGGACGACCCCTCCACCCCGCGGGCCCCCGCCGAGGACGCCCACCCCGAGGCCGTGCGCGCCGCCCTGGAGCCCCATGTCCGCGCCTGCCCGGTGCCGGTGCGCCTCGTGGAGCTGCCGCGCATCCCCCGGCACGCCGACGGCACCGTCGACGCGCCCCGGCTCCTGCTCGACGCGGCCCCGCGCCGGGCCGCCCGCGCCCACACCCCGCCGGCCACCGAACTCGAACGGCGCCTGGCCCGCATCTGGTCCGACGCCCTCGACCGCCCGCGGGTGGGCAGGGACGACTCGTTCTTCGAACTCGGCGGCGACTCCCTGCGCGCCGCCCGGCTGCTCGGCCTGGTCGACGACCGGATCGCGGTCCGCATGACCACCCAGGAGTTCTACGCGGACCCGACGGTCGCGGGCATGGCCGCGGCCGTCGCACGACGCCGCACGCCCCCGGCAGACGTCACCCCCCTGCCACCCCCCTCCGAATCCCCCCTTCCGAGGCCCCCCTTCTGACGAGCGTGCGCTGTCTACCGGCCCTGGCTCGCGTGGCACGAATGATCGAGGAGCGGACGCAGTGATCCCTATCTCCTTCGCACAACGGCGGCTGTGGTTCATCGACCGGCTCGAAGGGCCCTCAGCGGTCTACAACGTGCCCTTCGAGGTGACGCTCCACGGCGAGCTGGACGTCACCGCGCTGCGCGCGGCCCTGCGGGACGTCGTCGTCCGCCACGAGTCCCTGCGCACGGTGTTCATCGAGGACGAGGACGGCGTGCCCACGCAGAAGATCGTCCCGGTGGACCGGCTTGCGCTGCCCGTGCCGGTGACGGTCGTCCCGCCCGACGACCTGGAGGCCGCGGTGGCACAGGAGGCGGCCCACCGCTTCGACCTGGCCACCGACATCCCCGTACGCGCGTGCCTGCTGCGGTCCGGGCCGGACCGGCACGTGCTGGTCCTGGTGGTCCACCACGTCGCCGTCGACGGGGAGTCGACGGAACTCCTCGCCCGCGACCTGACCACCGCCTACCGGGCCCGCGTCACCGGGCAGGAGCCCAAGTGGCCGGACCTGCCGGTGCAGTACCGGGACTACGCCGTGTGGCAGCGGGAGATCCTGGGGGACGAGCACGACCCCGACAGCGTGCTCGCCACCCAGCTCAGGTACTGGAAGGCCGAACTGGCCGGCGCCCCCGAGCAGCTGCGGCTGCCCACCGACCGGCCGCGGCCCCCGCGGCCGAGCCGCCGCGGCGACCTCGTGGCCGTCGCCGTCGAGCCCGGCCTGGTGGCCGCCGTCGAGGACCTGGCGGCGGCCAGGGGCGTCACCACGGCCATGGTGCTCCAGTCCGCCCTCGCCGTCCTGCTGCACCACCTGGGCGCGGGCGAGGACATCACGATGGGCGCCACCGTCGCGGGCCGCAACGACGACGCCCTGACCGACCTGATCGGGTTCTTCGTCAACACCTGGGTGCTGCGGGCCGACCTCGGCGGCAACCCGTCGCTCGGGACGGTGCTCGACCGCGTACGGGACAAGGCCCTGAACGCGTACGAGAACCAGGACGCCCCCTTCGAGCGGCTCGTCGAGGCCCTCAACCCCGAGCGCTCCACCGCCTACCACCCGCTGTTCCAGGTGATGTTCAGCTGGCAGAGCAACCCGCGGACGGACCTGGACCTGCCCGGCCTCCGGGCGTCGATGCGGACCGTGGCGACACCGACGGCCAAGTTCGACCTCGAGTTCAACTTCGCCGACGCCGCACCGGGGATGGTGTGCAACCTGGAGTACGCCACCGACCTGTTCGAGCGGGACACCGTCGTGCGCGTCGGGGAACGCCTGGTGCGGGTGCTGCGCCGGTTCGCCGCGGACCCCGACGCCCCGATCAGCGCGGTGGACGTGCTGTCCCCGGCCGAGCACGAGCTGCTGAGGCGGTGGAACGACACCGCCGCCCCGGTACCCCGGGCGACCGTCCCCGAACTCTTCGAGCGCCAGGCCGAGGCGACGCCCGACGCGGTGGCGCTGGTCCACGGCGGGCGCGAGCTGACCTACCGGGAGGTGGACGAGCAGGCGACGCGTGTCGCCCGCGCCCTGGTCCGCAGGGGCGCGGCCCCCGAGACGCTGGTCGCCCTCGCGCTGCCGCGGTCGGCGGACCTGGTGGTCGCCCTGCTGGCGGTCCTGAAGTCCGGCGCCGCGTACCTGCCCGTCGACCCCCGCTATCCGAGCGCCCGCCTGGAGCACGTGCTGGCCGAGGCCCGCCCGGTGTTCGTGCTCACCGAGGCGGGCACGGCCGGCGCGCTGCCGACGGGGGACCTCCCCGTGGTGTGCCTGGAGGACCTGGCGGCCGACGGCACGGGCCCGGACGTCACGGTGGCCGCGCCGCACCCGGACGGCCTGGCCTACGTCCTGTACACCTCCGGCTCCACGGGCACGCCCAAGGGCGCCGCGATCACCCACCGCGGCGTGGTCAACGGCGTGACCCAGCTCGCGGCCACGCTCGGACTGCGGCCGGGCGCCCGCGTGCTGGCCGGCACGTCGATCGGCTTCGACGTGTCCGTCTTCGAGATCGTCACCACGCTGGCCACCGGCGGCACCGTCGAGGTCGTGCGGGACGTCCTCGAACTGGGGGAGCGGGGCGGCTGGACCGGCAGCGTGATCAGCTCCGTGCCCTCGGTCTTCGCCGAACTCGTCGACCAGATCGCCCCGCGCACCCGGGTCGACAGCCTGGTCTTCGCCGGTGAGGCGCTGCCCACGTCCCTGGTGCGCCAGGTGCGGGAGGCGTTCCCCGGGGTCCGCGTGGTCAACGGGTACGGCCAGAGCGAGAGCTTCTACGCGACCGCGCACGTCATCCAGGACCCGCCCCCGCCGGACGCGTCGAGCAGCTCACCCATCGGCACCCCCCTCGGCAACATGCGCGCCTACGTCCTGGGCCCGGGACTCGCCCCCGTGGCCCCGGGGGTCGTCGGGGAACTGTACGTCGCCGGCGAGGTGGGCCGCGGCTACCACGGGCGCCCCGCGCTGACCGCCGAACGCTTCGTGGCCGACCCCTTCGGGCCCCCCGGGCAGCGCATGTACCGCACCGGCGACCTCGTCCGCCGGGACGCCGAGGGCCGGCTGGAGTTCGTCGGACGCGACGACGGCCAGATGAAGGTCCGCGGCTTCCGGATCGAACCCGCCGAGATCGAGGCCGCGCTGACCGCGCACCCCGGCGTGACCCACGCCGTGGTGACCACGCACGACCTGCCCACCGGCCGCCACCTGGTGGGCCACGTGGTCCCGACCGGGCGCACCGCGCGCGACACCGGCAGCGGCGGGCGCCACCAGAACGTCGACCTGTCCGCCGGGCTCTCGATCGCCGAGCTGCGCGCCTTCGTCACCAAGCGGCTGCCGGAGTTCATGGTGCCGGCCGCCTTCACGGTCCTCGACCAGCTGCCGCTGACCCCGACCGGCAAGCTGGACCGCGCGGCGCTGCCCGCCCCCGAGTTCACCGGCGGCGCGTACCGCGCCCCGAGCACCCCCGAGGAGGAGATCCTCGTCGGGGTGTACGCCGGAGTCCTCGGCGTGGACCGGGTCGGCATCGACGACGACTTCTTCACCCGGGGCGGCGACAGCATCCGCTCGATCCAGGTCGTCGCCCGTGCCCGGGCCCACGGCATCGAGCTGACCTCCCGCGAGGTCTTCCAGTGCCGCACGGTGGCGCGCCTGGCGGAGCTGGCCTGCTCGCGCTCGGGCACCGACGAGCACCTGGCGGAGCTGGACGGCGGCGGCGTGGGGTTCCTGCCGCTGCCGCCCGTGGCCCGGTTCATGCGGGAGCTGGGCGGCGGGTACGACCGCTTCTCCATGTCCATGGTGCTCGACCTCCCCGAGGGCATCGACGAGGCCGGTCTCGTGGCGACCCTGAACGCCGTACACGACCGGCACGACGTGCTCCGGTCCCGCCTGGACGCCGACGGCCTGCGGATCCCGCCGCCCGGCTCGGTGGACGCCCGCGCCCTGCTGCGCCGCGTGCCGTGGGACGGGCCGTGGGAGGAGCTGGCCCGCGCGGAACTCGACGCGGCCACCGGCCGCCTCGACCCCGCGGCCGGAGTCATGGCGCAGTACGTGTGGTGCGACCCGGGGCGGCTCCTGATGGTGCTGCACCACCTCGTGGTGGACGCCGTCTCCTGGCGGATCCTGCTCCCGGACCTCGCGGCGGCCTGGGAGCGGGTGCGGGAGAACCGGACGCCGACCCTCCCCGACGTGGGCACCTCGCTGCGCCGCTGGACGCACGCGCTGGCGGAGGAGGCGCCGCGCCGGACCGCCGAGATGCCGCTGTGGCGCTCCGTGGTCCAGGGCCCGGACCCGGTGCTCGGCACCCGCCGCCCCGACCCCGCCGTGGACGTCATGTCCACCGTCGAGCACCTGTGGGTGCGGCTGCCCGCCCGGGTCACCGAGGCGGTGCTGACCGACGTGCCCCGGGCGTTCCACGGCGGCGTCAACGACGGCCTGCTGGCCGCCCTGGCCCTCGCGGTCCGGCGGTGGCGGCGGGCACGGGGCGTCGACGAGAGTTCGCTGCTCGTACGCCTTGAGGGCCACGGCCGCGAGGAGGACGTGGTGCCGGGCGCGGACCTGTCCCGCACGGTGGGCTGGTTCACCAGCATGTTCCCCGTACGCCTGGACGTCGCCGACGCGGACGACGGCGTCGCGCCGGACGACGGCGGGCCGGACGGAGCCCTCGCCTCGGGCCCGGCCGTGGGCCGCGCCGTCAAGGCGGTCAAGGAGCAACTGCTCCGCATCCCGGACAAGGGGCTCGGCTACGGCCTCCTGCACTACCTCAACGAGGACACCGCGGCCGAGCTGGCGGGGCTGCCCTCCGGCCAGATCGCGTTCAACTACGTCGGCCGCTACTCCGAGGCCGACATGCCGGAGAACCTGCGCGGGCTCGGCTGGAACCGCACCCCCGGCACCGCCGAACTCCTCGCCGACCTCGACCCCGACATGCCCGCCCTGTCCGCGCTCGACGTCAACGCGCTGGTCACCGACACCGAGGAGGGGCCCCTGCTGACGGCCAGGTTCAGCTTCCCCCGCGGGGTGCTGACCGCGCCTGAGGTGCGCGAGCTGGCCGACCTGTGGTGCGCCGCGCTGACGGCCCTCGCGCGGCACGTCGCCGAGCCGGGCGCCGGGGGCCTGACGCCGTCGGACGTGCCGCTGGTGACGGTGCGCCAGGCCCAGATCGAGGAGTGGGAGCGCCGCTACCCGGCGGTGACCGACATCTGGCCGCTGACACCCCTGCAGTCCGGGCTGCTGTTCCACGCGATGCTGGCGGGCTCGGGCTTCGACCCCTACCACGTACAGCTCGTCCTGCACCTGTCCGGCCGGGTCGGCCCGGACCGGATGCGAGCGGCCGGACAGAGCCTGCTCGATCGCTACGCGAACCTGCGCGCCGCCTTCGTTCCGAACGGCGACGGCGATCACGTACAGGTCGTGTCCGACCGGATCGAGCTGCCCTGGCGGCACCTCGACCTCAGCGGCCAGGAGGGCCACGCCGACCAGGGCGCGGACCTTGAGCGGTTCCTGGAGGACGACCGCAGCACCCACTTCAACCTGGCGTCGCCGCCGCTGCTGCGCCTGTCCCTGGTGACCACGGGTGCGGACACCGCGGAGCTGGTCCTCACCGCCCACCACGTCCTGTTCGACGGATGGTCGGTCCCGCTGCTGCTGCGGGACCTGCTGAAGCTGTACGGCACCGGCGGCGACGCCTCGGCGCTGCCCCGCGTGCGCGGCTACCGGGAGTTCCTCCAGTGGCGCGCGGAGCAGGACCACGAGGCGGCCGCGCGCGCTTGGGCGGCGGAGCTGGACGGGGTGGACGGGCCCACCCTGCTGGCCCCGGGCGCCTCCGCGGTCGGCGCCGCCGACGTGGGCCAGGTGGCCGTCCCGCTGCCCCCCGCCCTGGCCCGCGACCTGTCCCGGCGCGCGGCCGAGCTCGGCATCACCCTCAACACGCTGGTCCAGGGCACCTGGGCGATCCTCCTCGGCCGGCTGACCGGCCGCTCGGACGTGGTGTTCGGCGCCACCGTCTCGGGCCGCCCGCCCGCCGTCCCCGACGTGGACTCCATGGTGGGCGTCTTCATCAACACGCTGCCCGTGCGGGTGAGCTGCCCCGCCGACGACACCCTCGCCGAGCTGCTGACCCGCCAGCAGGACCGCCAGGCGGCGCTGCTCGACCACCACCACCGCGGCCTGGCCGACATCCAGCGGGCCGCGGGCCTGACCCCGCTGTTCGACACCTTCGTGGTCTTCGAGTCGTACCCCATCGACCACGTCGGCCTCAGCGAGGCCTACGCGGGCACCGGGGTGACCGTCACGGGCCTGACGCCCTACGGAGGTTCCCACTACCCCCTCGCGGTCGTGGCGGACGCCGACCCGCAGCTGCGGCTCGTCCTCCAGTACCAGCAGCACGTCTTCGACCACGAGGTGGTCACCGGCATCGCCGACCGCTTCCGGTGGATCCTGCGGCAGTTCGCCGAGGACCCGCGGACACCGGTCGGCCGCGTCACCCTGCTCGACCCGGCCGAGCGCGAGCTTGTGGTCACCCGGTGGAACGACACCGCCCACGCGGTGCCCTCCGTCACCCTCACCGACCTGATCGAGGAGCAACTCGCCCGGACACCGGCGGCCGTCGCGGTGCGGTACGAGGACGAGGCCGTCACCTGCGCCGACCTCACGGAGCGCGCCGACCGGCTCGCGCGCCGCCTCGCGGCCCGCGGCGCGGGGCCGGAGACCGTGGTGGCGGTGATGCTGCCCCGCTCGGTGGAGATGGTCGTCGCCCTCCTGGCGACCCTGAAGACCGGCGCCGCCTACGTGCCGGTCGACCCGGACCACCCCGCCGACCGGATCGCCCACGTCCACGCCGACGCCCGTCCGGTGCTCACCCTCACCACGCCGGACGCGCCGCTCCCGAGCGGGGCCACCCGCGTCACCGTCGACGAGCCGGACCACCCCGTCGACACCGACACCGGCACCGACTCCGGACCCGGCACTGACACCGGACCCGGCACGGACACCGCCGCCGCTCCCGCGGGTGCCGGGCGCGGCACCCGCGCGACCCCCGCGAACCTGGCGTACGTCCTGCACACCTCGGGCTCGACCGGCCGGCCGAAGGGCGTGGCGGTCGAGCACGCCGCCATCGTCAACCGGCTGCTGTGGATGCGCGACCACTACGCGGTGACCGCGCGGGACCGCGTCCTGCACAAGACGCCCCTGACCTTCGACGTCTCGGTGTGGGAACTGTTCCTGCCGCTGCTGTCGGGCGCCACGCTGGTGGTGGCCAGGCCGGACGGGCACCGGGACGCGGCGTACCTGGCCGCACTGATCCAGCGGGAGCGGGTCACGCTCGCCCACTTCGTCCCGTCGATGCTCCAGGACTTCCTCCAGGACCCCGCGGCGGCCGGGTGCACCAGCCTGCGCGAGGTCGTCTGCAGCGGTGAGGCGCTGCCCCCGGCCCTGCGGGACCAGTACCATACCGTCCTCGGCGCCCGCCTGCACAACCTCTACGGACCCACCGAGGCCGCGGTCGACGTCACCGCCGCGCCGTGTCCGGCGGGGCCGGGCCCGGTCACCCTCGGCCGGCCCGTGTGGAACACCCGGCTCTACGTCCTGGACGAGCGCCTGGCCCCCGTCGCCCCCGGCATGGCGGGGGAGCTGTACCTCGCGGGCGACCAGCTCGCCCGCGGCTATGTCCACCGGCCGGGGACGACGGCCGACCGGTTCGTCGCCGACCCCTTCGGCGCGCCGGGCACGCGCATGTACCGCACCGGCGACCTGGTCCGCTGGGACAGCCAGGGACAGGTCACCTACCTCGGCAGGACCGACCACCAGGTCAAGATCCGGGGCTGGCGCGTCGAACCCGGCGAGATCGAGAGCGTCCTGACCGACCACCCCGGCGTCGAGCGGGCCGTCGTCCTCGCCCGCGAGAGCGGCGCCGGGCCCCTCCTGGTGGCGTACGTGGTGCCGGACCCGGGCACGGCGTCGGCCGTGGCCAACCTGTGCCGTCTGCGCCGCGAGGGACGGCTCGACGGAAAGGAGCTGCACGAGCTGCCCAACGGCATGACCGTCCACGCCCGTAACCCCTCGAGCACCGCGTTCCTCTACGACGAGATCTTCGCGCGCAACGCCTACCTCCAGGCCGGGATCACGCTGCCGCCGGACGCCCGGGTGGTCGACGTCGGCGGCCACGTCGGCCTGTTCTCGCTGTTCGTCAGCCGGCAGTGGCCCGACGCCCGGATCCACGCGTTCGAACCGATGCCCGAACTCGCCCGGATGTTCCAGCTCAACGCCGAACTGCACGGCATCGACGCCGTGGTGACCAACTGCGGCATCGGCAGCGCGCCCGGCACCGCCGAGTTCACCTACTACCCCGACCTGTCCCTGCTCTCCGGGCGCTTCGCCGACGAGGGCGAGGAGCGCCGCATGCTGGAGCTGGTCGTCGGCGACGACGGCGAGCGGGCCGGGCTCGACGAGGCGGAACTCGCCGAACTGCTCACGGAGCGGCTGCGCAGCGAGCGGCTCGACATCGAGATGCGCACGCTCTCGCAGGTGATACGCGAGCACGACCTCCCGGTGATCGACCTGCTGAAGATCGACGCGGAGAAGAGCGAGCTGGACGTCCTGCGGGGCATCGAGCCCGAGCACTGGCCGCTCATCCGCCAGCTGGCCGTCGAGGTCCACGACATCGAAGGACGCCTCGCCCACATCTCCGGCCTCCTGCGCGCGCACGGCTTCGACGTCACCGTGCGGCAGGAGGACCAACTGGCCGGCACGGACATGCACTCCGTCTACGCCGTCCGCCCCGGGGCCGCGCCCCCGCCGGCCGCACCCGCACCCGCCGAGCGGCGCTGGTACAACCCCCGGCAGCTCGGCGAGGACCTGCGCGCCCACGCGGCGGACCGCCTGCCCGCCCACCTGGTGCCCACGGCCGTCGTGGCCCTCGACGCCTTGCCGCTGACCGGCAGCGGCAAGCTGGACCGGGCCGCGCTGCCCGCCCCCGACCTCGGCGCGGGCGCGGGGCGCGGACGGGCCCCGCGCACCCGGCGCGAAGAGCTGCTGTGCCTGCTCTTCGCCGAGGTCCTCGGCCTGGAGAAGGTCGGCATCGACGACGACTTCTCGGCGCTGGGCGGCCACTCGCTGCTCGCCACCCGGCTGGTCAGCCGGATCCGGGTGGCCCTGGGCGTGGACGTGCCGATCCGCGCCGTCTTCGACGCGCCCACCGTCGCCGAGCTGGTCGAGCACCTGCCCACCGGTCCTTCGGAGCGCCCCGTACTGCGCCGCGCCGAGCCGCGGCCCGACCGCGTGCCGCTGTCACCCGCCCAGCACCGCGTCTGGTTCGCCCACCGCTTCGACGGGGCGTCCGCGACCTACAACGTCCCCATCGTGCTGCGCCTGGACGGCGCCCTGGACGTCGCCGCCCTGCGCAGGGCGCTGCGGGACGTGGTGGCGCGCCACGAGAGCCTGCGCACGCTGGTCGCGCAGGACGACGACGCCGTGCCCTTCCAGCGGATCCTGCCGATCGACGAGGTGTCCCTGGACGTCCCCGTCGTCCAGGTCGACCCCGCCGCCCTCGACGACGCCGTCGCCGGTGCCGCGGTCCACCTCATCGACCTGGCGACCGAACCCCCGGTGTGCGGCCGCCTCTTCCGGTGCGGCCCCCAGGAGCACGTCCTGCTGCTGCTCATCCACCACATCGCGGGAGACGGCGAGTCCATCGCCCCCCTGATGCGCGACCTGAGCACGGCGTACGCCGCCCGGCTGCGCGGCGCCGCGCCGGAGTGGCGTGAACTGCCCGTGCAGTACGCCGACTACACCCTGTGGCAGCGGCAACTGCTGGGGGACGAGGACGACCCCGCGAGCGTGCTCGCCACCCAGGCCGACTACTGGCGGGCCGAACTCGACGGCGTCCCCCAGCCGCTGCGCCTGCCGACCGACCGCCCCCGGCCCGCCGTCATGAGCCACCGCGGCGACCTCGTGACCTTCCCGCTGGACCCCGGCCTGATGACCGCCGTGGAGGAACTGGCCGCCGCCCGCGGCGCGACCACGTCCATGGTCCTCCAGGCGGCCCTCGCGGCGCTCCTCCGCGACCTGGGCTGCGGCGACGACCTCACCATCGGGTCCCCGATCGCGGGCCGCACCGAGGAGGCGCTGACGGACCTGGTCGGGTTCTTCGTCAACACCTGGGTGCTGCGCGTGCGGACACCGCGGAACCCCACGTTCGCCGAGATCCTCGACGAGGTGCGGCACCGCGCCCTGGCCGCCTACGACCACCAGGACGTCCCCTTCGAAAGGCTGGTGGAGCTGCTCAACCCGGAGCGGTCCACCGCCTACCACCCGCTGTTCCAGGTCATGTTCTCCTGGCAGAACGTCACCGACGGCGACTTCGAGCTGAGCGGGCTCCGGACGGTCATGGACACCGTCGACACCGCCACGGCCAAGCTCGAACTGTCGTTCATCATGGTCGACGTACCCGGACGCGGCGTGACCGGCTACGTGGAGTACGCGACCGACCTGTTCGACCGCGCCACCGTCGAGGACCTGGCGCACCGGTTCGTCGAGCTGCTGCGCGGCGCCGTGGCCGACCCCCGCGCCCCGCTCGGCGTCGTCGACGCCCCGGCCCCGGCCGCCGCCAGGCGGACCGCGCCCACCGTCGCGTACCAGGCGCCGCGCACGGCGACGGAAGCGGCGCTCGCCGCCGTCGTCGTCGACGTCCTCGGCATCGAGCGGGTCGGCGTCCACGACGACTACTTCCTGGCCGGGGGCGACAGCATCCGGTCCATCCAGGTCGTCTCGCGGGCCAAGGCGCGGGGCGTCGAGATCACCCCGCGGGAGATGTTCGAGCTGCGGACGGTGGCCAAGCTCGCGGCGCGGGCCGACGAGCGGGCCGCCCTCGCGCGCACCCCGGTGGAGCCGGGCGACAGCGGCCTCGGCGCCCTGCCGCTGCCGCCCATGGGGGCGTACCTGCTCCAGCACGGGACGGTCGACCGCTTCGCCATGGCCACCGTGCTCGACCTGCCCGCCGGCATCGACGAGGCGGGGCTCACCGCCACGCTGACCGCGGTCGTCGACCACCACGACATGCTGCGCTCCCGCCTCGTGGACGGCGCGCTGCGGGTCGGGCCGCCGGGCTCGGTGGACGTCCGCGCCCTCGTCACCCGGGTCGAGCGCGGCGACGGCGACGGCACGGCCGGCCTCCAGCGCGAGCTGGACGCCGCCCTCGGCCTGCTCGACCCGGCGGCAGGCGTGATGGCGCGCTTCGTCTGGGCCGACCCGGTACTGCTCGTCGTCGCCCTGCACCACCTGGTCGTGGACGCGGTGTCCTGGCGCGTCCTGCTGCCCGACCTCGCCGCCGCCTGGGACCGCGTCAGGGCCGGTGACACGCCGCGCCTCCCGGCGGTCGGCACGTCCTTCCGGCACTGGGCGCGCACGCTCGCCCACCTGGCGGCGACGGACGAGCTGACGGCGGAGCTGCCGCTGTGGCGGTCCGTCCTGGACGGCCCCGACCCGCTCCTCGGCGGCCGGGCCCTCGACCCCGCCGTCGACGTCCAGGCCACGGCGGACAGCCTGGACGTGGAGGTGCCGCCCGACCTGACGACGGCCCTGCTCACGACGGTGCCCGCCGCCTTCCGCTGCGGGCCGGGCGAGGGGCTCGTCGCCGCGCTCGCGCTCGCCCTCGGCCGGTGGCGCCAGGCGCGCGGCGTGAGCGAGCCCTCGACGCTGCTGCGCGTGGAAGGCCACGGCCGGGAGGAGACCATCGCCCCAGGAACCGACCTGTCGCGCACGGTGGGCTGGTTCACCAGCCTCTTCCCGCTCCGCGTCGAGCTGCCCGGGACGGCGCTGCGACCGGCCGCCGACGACGCCGATCCGGCCCTCGTGGACGCGGCCGTCGGCGACGTGGTCAAGGCCGTCCGCACCCAGCTGCTCCGGATGCCGCACAAGGGCCTCGGCTACGGGATGCTGCGCCACCTGAACGAGGAGACCGCCGCCGAGCTGGCGCGGTACCCCTCCGGCCAGGTGACCTTCAACTACCTCGGGCGTTTCACGGCGACGGACATGCCCGAGCACCTGCGCTCCCTGGGCTGGACCGAGGCCCCCTGCGCCGCCGGCCTGACCGTGCGGTGCGACCCGGACATGGCCCTGATGTCCACGCTGGACGTGACCGCGTACGTCACCGAGACCGCGGACGGGCCCCGCCTCACCGCCCGCTTCGGCTTCGCCGGCCAGGTGCTGACCCGGGACGAGGTGAGCGACCTCGCCGAGCTGTGGCGCACCGCCCTCGCCCAACTGGCGCGCCACGCCCCGCGGCCCGGCGCGGGCGGGCCCGTCCCGGCCGACGTGCCCCTGGTGGCGGTGCGGCAGGCGCAGATCGACACCTGGCGGCGGCGCCACCCCACGCTCTCGGACATCTGGCCGCTCACGGCCCTCCAGTCCGGCCTGCTCTTCCAGTCCCTGCTCGCCGGCACCGGCCACGACCCCTACCACGTACAACTGGTGCACGACCTGGCCGGAACGGTGGATCCGGCCCGCCTGCGCGGCGCGGGGCAGGCCCTGCTGGACCGCCACCCCAACCTGCGGGTCGCCTTCGCGGGCGACGCCGCGGGCGAGTGGGTCCAACTGGTCGTGGACGACGTCATGTTGCCCTGGCGGGAAGCGGACCTGCGCGACCTCACCGAGCCCGAGCGGGGCCGGGCGCTGCGGCGGCTCCTCGCCGACGACGCGGCCGCCCACTTCGACCCGGCGGTGCCGCCGCTGATCCGGCTCACCCTGGTCCTGACGGGAGCCGAGTCCGCCGTCCTGGTGCTCACCGCCCACCACGCCCTGCTCGACGGGTGGTCGGTGCCGCTGCTCATGCGCGAACTGCTGCGGCTGTACGCGGCCGGCGGCGACGCCTCGGCGCTGCCGCCGCCGCCCGCCTACCGCGACTTCCTCACCTGGCTGGGCGGACAGGACCGGGAGACCTCCGCCCGCGCCTGGGCACAGGAGCTGGACGGCGTCGAGGAACCCACCCTCCTGGCACCCTCCCGCCGGCCGCGGCCGGCGGCTCCGGAGAGCACCGCCCGGCGCCTGGAGGTCCCCCTGCCCGAGGACATCGCCGCCGAACTGCCCCGCAAAGCAGCCGAGATGGGCGTCACCCTCAGCACCCTCGTGCACGGGGTGTGGGGAATCGTCCTCGCGGGCCTGACCGGACGGCGGGACGTGCTGTTCGGCACCACGGTCTCGGGACGTCCTCCCGCCGTGGCGGACGTGGAGTCGATGGTCGGCCTCTTCATCAACACCGTCCCGGTCCGGCTCACCTGCACGCCCTGGACCACCCTCCAGCACGTCCTCACCGACCTCCAGCGGCGGCAGACCACGCTGCTCGACCACCACCACCATCCGCTGACCGACATCCGCCGGCAGACGGGCCTGCCCGACCTCTTCGACACCGTCGCCGTCTTCGAGGCCGCTCCCTCCAGGGCCTTCGACCCCTCCCGCCCGCAGCCGGACGACGAGCCGAAGGACACCGGCGGCATCACGATCACCGGAGTCACCTCACCCAACGGCACGCACTACCCCCTCGGCGTCGCGGCGTCCGCCGACCCCGCCCTGCGCGTCGTCGTCGAGTACCAACAGGCCCTGTTCGCCTCCGAGACCGCCGCGGAGATCGTCGACCGGCTGGCCGCGGTCCTGCGCACCCTGGCCGAGGCCCCGGACACGCCGATCGGCACGATCACCACCGAGGGCACCGCCGCGCGCCGGCGGGCGCCCGAGCCGGTCCCCCGCACGCTCACGGACCTCTACGCCGCCCAGGTCACCGCGAGCCCCGACGCGACCGCCGTGGCTCACGGGCCGCACGCGCTGACCTACAAGGACCTCGACGCCCGCTCCGACCGGTTGGCCGGGGCACTGCTCAAGCACGGGGTGGGCCCGGAGTCGGTGGTGGCGGTCTCCTCCCGGCGCTCGCCCGAGCTGATCGTGGCGCTGCTGGCCGTGGCCAAGGCGGGCGGCGCCTACCTCCCCGTCGACGCCGGCCACCCCGACCAGCGCATCGCCCACATGATGGCCGACTCGGGGGCGTGCCTGACCCTGGCGGACGCCACCACCGCCGAGGCGCTGTCACGGTTCCCCGTACCGGTGCTGCGCCTCGACCACCCGCTGCCCGAGGGCGAGGAGGTGACCGTACCCGGCACCCCCGACCCCGACGGGCTCGCGTACGTGCTCTACACCTCGGGGTCCACGGGGCGGCCCAAGAGCGTCGCGGTCCCGCACCGGGGCATCGCCGCCCTCGTCGCGGCGCACGCCGAGCGGCTGGAGGTGACGGCCGGCAGCCGCATGCTCCAGATGCTGTCGCCGAGCTTCGACGTCTCGCTGTGCGAGATCTACACGACGCTGCTGTCGGGGGCGACCCTCGTGGTGGCCGACGAGGCCGAGCTGACGGCCGGGCCGGTGCTCGCGGCCACCGTCGCGAAGAACCGCGTGACGCACCTGATGTGCCCGATCGGGGCGCTCGCACAGCTCCCGCCGGGGGCCCTGTCCACCGTCACCTCGCTCGCGACCGGCGGCGAGCCGGTCCCGCCCGACCTGGTGAGCCGGTGGGCTCCGGGACGGCGCATGGTCAACATCTACGGCCTCACCGAGACCACCGCGGCCACCCTCATGACCGCCCCGCTCACCGGGGACGAGGGCATCCCGCCGATCGGCCGGCCCATCCCCGGCTCCCAGGTGTACGTGCTCGACGCCGCGCTGCGGCCGCTTCCCGCCGGGGTCCCGGGGGAGCTGTACATCGCCGGTGCCGGAGTGGCGCGAGGGTATCCCGGCCGCCGTGCGCTCACCGCACAGCGCTTCGTGGCCTGCCCG
This sequence comes from Streptomyces sp. CC224B, assembly GCF_030010595.1. Classification (NCBI taxonomy): domain Bacteria; kingdom Bacillati; phylum Actinomycetota; class Actinomycetes; order Kitasatosporales; family Streptomycetaceae; genus Streptomyces; species Streptomyces sp. CC224B. Next base: position 18,099 of record NZ_JASCXL010000050.1, read on the forward strand.
TTCGGGCCCGCGGGCGAGCGGATGTACCGCACCGGCGACGTCGTCGCGTGGACCGCGGACGGCGAACTGGCCTTCCGCGGACGCGAGGACGACCAGATCAAACTCCGCGGACTGCGCATCGAGCTGGGCGAGGTCGAGGCGGCCCTGCTCGAGCACCCGGCGGTCGACCGGGCCGTGGTCGTCGTCGACGCGCCCGGCGGCGACGAGCGCCTGGTCGGATACGTCACGCTCACCGACCAGGCCGGCGCGACGGCACAGGCCGAGCTGCGGGCCCACCTGCGGGAGCGCCTGCCGGAGCACGCCGTACCCGCCGTGGTCATGGTCGTCGACGACATCCCGCTGACGGCGAGCGCGAAGCCGGACAAGCGCGCCCTCCCGGCCCCGGACTACGCCCGGTCCTCGACCGGCCGGCCCCCGCGCACCCTGCGGGAGCGCCTGCTGTGCGACCTGTTCGCCGAGACGCTGGGACTCGACCGGGTCGGCCTCGACGACGGCTTCTTCGCCCTGGGCGGGCACTCCCTCTCGGCGGCGCGGCTGGTCAACCGGATCCGCGTCGTGATCGGCGCCGACGTACCGCTCGCCACCGTGTTCCAGCACCCGACCGTCGCCGAACTCGCCGAGGCCGTGGCGGCGGACGACGCCCCGGCCGGGCCCACGGACCCGCTGGCCCCCGTCCTGCCCATCAGGACCCGGGGGGACCGCGAACCCCTGTGGTGGATCCACCCCGGCGGCGGGATCTGCTGGCCCTATCTGGGGCTCGCCGCGCTGCTTCCGCGGGACCGGCCGGCGTACGGGATCCAGGCCAAGGGGCTCGACGGGTCGGCCGCGCTGCCCCGGTCCATCGAGGAGATGGTGGCGGACTACGCCGACGAGATCCTGGCCGTCCAGGCGAAGGGCCCGTTCCATGTGATGGGCCACTCGGCCGGCGGGACGCTCGCCCACGCGGTGGCCGCGGAACTGCAGCGCCGCGGCCACGAGGTGGGCCTTCTCGCCCTGCTCGACAGCGCGCCCGGCGAGCACCTGGCAGCCCAGGCACCGCCCACCGAGGCCGCCGTGCGGGACTACTTCGCCGAACACCTCACCGGCGGGGGCGACGCGTCGTTCGTGGACACCGCGGTCGCCGCGATCGTCAACTACACCGGCCTGATCGGGGACTTCACCTCACCCGTGTACCGGGGTGACGCCCTGCTGTTCACCGCGGTGCCGCGGCCCGGGGGCGGCTTCGCCGGGCACTGGCGCCCGTACGTCCACGGCGCCCTGCACCAGTACGACATTCCCGGCGCACACGAGGACCTGTACCTGCCCGGCCCCGCCACCGAGATCTGCCAGGTCATCGCCCGTCATCTCGCCGGAGAGCGACGGCATCCCGCCGGAGAACGACGGTGAACGAGGCCGCGCGCCGCTGGGCGCCGGTGGGCGACGGCGGCGGCCGCCGACCGATGCCGGTGGAAGAAGACGAAGGGACTTCCCCGTGGACATGAAAGGACCGGACACCTACGACGTCGTGGGCATCGGCTTCGGGCCCGCCAACCTCTCGCTCGCCATCGCGCTGGAGGAGCACCCCGAGCCGGTCACCTCCGCGTTCTTCGAACAGCGGGCCTCGCTGAGCTGGCACCGCGGCATGCTGCTTCCGTCGGCGAAGATGCAGGTCTCGTTCCTCAAGGACCTGGCCACCTCCGCAACCCCACCTCGCCCTACAGCTTCGTCGCCTACCTGCACGCGTCGGGCCGCCTCGCGAGGTTCGTCAACAACCAGGACTTCTATCCGACCCGCAAGGAGTTCCACGACTACCTGGAGTGGGCGGAGGCCAGGCTGCGTCCGCGCGTGCGCTACGGCTCGCGGGTCACCGCCCTGCGCACACCGGCCGGGGCCCGCACACCGCTGGACCACGCCCTGCTCACGGTGCGCGACACGGCCCCCGGCGGCGCCACCCGCCTGGTGAAGGCGCGCAACGTCGTCATCGCCACCGGGCTCGTTCCGAGGATGCCGGCCGGGGTGGAGGCCGACGCGTCCGTGTGGCACAGCTCGGAGTTCCTCGACCGGTTCCGGCACCACCACCGCCCGCTGCGGCGCGTGGCCGTCGCCGGGGCGGGGCAGAGCGCCGCCGAGATCGTCCGGTTCCTCCACGACACCCTGCCGGACGCGGAGATCTACGCGATCGTCCCGGCGTACGGCTACTCGATCGCGGACAGCACGCCGTTCGCCAACCAGGTCTTCGACCCGGACGCGATCGACGACTACTTCCACGGGACGCGGCGCTCGCGCGACGCCTTCTGGCACTACCACAAGAACACCAACTACTCGGTGGTCGACAGCGAGGTCATCAAGGACCTCTACCGGCGGGCCTACGACGACGAGCTGGCGGGCACGGAGCGGCTGCGCTTCCTCAACCTGACGCGGGTGGTGGGCGTGAAGTCCGTCCAGAACGACGTCCGGGTCACGCTGCACTCGACGGCCCGCGAGGAGTCCAGCGACGTGAACCTCGACGTGCTGGTCTGCGCCACCGGGTACGCGCCCATGGACCCCGCGGCGGTCCTGGGCGACCTCGCCCCCTGGTGTCTGCGCGACGCCGAGGGACGGCTCCGGGTCGACCGGGACTTCCGGCTCGTCACGGCGCCCGACCTGCACTGCGGGATCTATCTGCAGGGCGGCACGGAGCACACTCACGGACTGTCCTCGTCGCTGCTGTCGAACCTGGCCACGCGCAGCGGCGAGATCACCGTGTCGATCGCGAACAGGCTGGCCGGTGCGCGCGCCGGCGGAGACAAGGGAGTCCGTCCATGAGCGCCACCCCCTTCGACACGGCGGACGGGGACTTCCCCGTCCTGGCCGGCGACGAGGACCAGCACACGCCGCGCGCGGCCATGGCAGCGCCGGCCGGCGGCCCGGCGGCGGGTGCGGGCCGATGACCTCCCTCGCCGAGCGGTGGGGCATCCACCCCGATCAGTTCTGGTTGTACGGCCGCCCGCCGGAGCAACCCGTGCGGTACGACGAGGCCATGGACGCCTGGAACGTCTACGGCCACGCGGAGGTGCTCGAGGCCCTCGGCATGCCCGGGGCGTTCTCGTCGGCGGAGACGGCGCGGCTCATGCCCGACAACGCCGGTGACTCCTTCACCGAGGGCGACCTGCTCCAGATGGACCCGCCCGACCACCGCTGGCTGCGCGACGTGGTGCGGCACGCCTTCACGCCGAAGGTCGTGGCCGAGCTGGAGCCCCAGATCACCCGGCTCGCCCGCCAACTCCTCGACGCCGTCCGCGACGAGGACGAGTTCGACCTGATGACGTCGATCGCCTACCCCCTGCCGGTGACGGTGGTGACCGAGCTGCTCGGCATCCCGGCCGGGGACCGCCGTCTGTTCGAGGCGTGGATGACCGGAGTGGTCGGCGAGATGGGCGATACGTCGCTCGCCGACAGCGTCGAGGAACAGGAGCGTGCCTTCGGGGCCGCGATGGAGTACATGCGCGCGATGCTCGGCTATCTGCGGGAGCACATCGCGCGGTGCCGCCGCAGCCCCCGGGACGACCTGCTGGGCGGTCTGCTCGCGGCCGAGCTGAACGGGCGGCGGCTCAGCGACGAGCACATCGTCGGCTTCGCCAAGATGCTGCTCATCGCCGGGTACCTGTCGACCACGATGCTGCTCGGCAACACGGTGCTGTGCCTGGATCACTTCCCCGACCAGCTGGCGCGCGTCCGGGCGGACCGCACGCTCGTGCCGGGCCTGGTCGAGGAGTCGCTGCGGTACCTGAGCCCCGTCGCGGCGACCTACCGGGCCACCGCCACCGACGTGGAGCTGGCCGGGCAGCGGCTGCCCGCCGGGAAGATGGTCCTGCTGTGGTTCGGCGCGGCCAACCGCGACGAGCGGGTCTTCGCCGACCCGATGGCGTTCGACCCGGGCCGCACGCCCAACCCGCAGCTCGGCTTCGGCCGGGGCATCCACTTCTGTCTGGGCGCCTCGCTGGCGCGGATGGAGGGCCGGGTCACGTTGAACATGCTGCTGGACCGCTACGCGGAACTGCGTACCGACCCTGACAAGCCCCCCACCTTCATGCAGGCGCCCGACACCATGGGCGTCTCGTCGCTGCCGGTCCGCGTCCGCGCCGGCTGAGCGGCACGGGAGTCACGGGCGAGCGGGGCGTGAGCCACGCGGAGAGGCCCGGTGCCGCTCCGCGACCCACGGGGTCGGGGGCGGCACCGGGCCGCGGGGTCGGGGAGGGCACCGGGCCGCGGGGTCGGCACCGGGCCGCGGGGCGTATGCCGTCATTCCACGGCGACGGCCGCTTCGTCGAGCACTTTGGCCATCCAGTCCTGGAGCGGCATGCCGACCGCGGCCGCGGCGTGCGTCCACAGGTCCTTTCGGCCGGCGTCCAGGCTCAGGACGAACTTTATGGAGGTGTCCGTCGGCGCTTCGTCCGCCGCCCCCTGGGTCTGGCGCAGTTCCTTGCGAAGTCGCCGGGTCGACCATTTCTCTCTTTCCGCCTGTTTCAGCCAGCGGTCCTGGTCCGCTTTCGGCAGGGCGGCCACCTCGGCGTGGTGCTGGAGGCTCAGCGTTTCGCGCCGCCGGGAGGGCGGGAACCTCCGGGCCACCCAGGCGTAATTCCGCAGGGTCTTGTAGTCGAGCGTCGTCTCGTCGAGAACGACGCGATATCGCTCGGGGAACCTGTTCTCCCCGTACACCAGCCAATCGCCGAGCCACCAACCGGAAGAGTTGGAGATCATGGTCAGATTGCATCCGATGTGCCGCCAGGAATCGAAGGTCAGGCCCGCGGGTATGCGAAGCTCGGCCCGGCGCGTCTGGATGCCGACATCGTTGCCGAGTCCTGCCGTGACGAACATTCTGTCCCTGTTCCCCGCCGCCGTGGGCCGCGTCGTATGCGAGCCACGCGTGCCGCCGGACCGGTTTCCGGCCCTCGGGTCGGTCAGTGCCAGGTCCATGTTTCTCTCCACTGGTCAAGGTGATGAGAGTTCCAGGTGGAACCCGGATAAGTGAGTAATCGTCCCTCCGTTTTGTGGTGCGCGCATATGAACGTGCGTAGGGGGAATGTGGCTGGGCACAGTATGCACGAGTCAAACGCATATACGCCATTGTGAAATTCATGCGTTGGTCGTGAAATTCTCACGGGAAAAGCGTGAATCGGTCCCGGCGTACGGATGGTGATCGTCCGGTCGCAACCGCCCCCGCCGGGCCCGCGGCGGGGGCGCGGCGGGGCGGTCGCGGGCCCGCCCCCCGCTAAGCAACCTGACTTGACAAGCCCCGGTAGTCAACCTAGGTTGCTTACGTGGCGAACGTAAGCGAGAGGGCCGTGTCGCAGGACCCCGCCGAGCAGTTGGCGGCGGTGGTGGCGCTGCGGCGACTGGCCGATCAGATGGAGGACTCCGCGGTGGAGAAAGCCATGCGGACGGGCTGGAGCTGGCTGGAGGTCGCCGAGGCGCTCGGCGTGACACGCCAGGCGGTCCACAAGAAGCATGCCCGGCGTCTGATCGCTGCCGGGGTCGAGTTGAAGAGGAGGATGAAGTGAAGCGGCAGCTCTTCGACGACTACGCCGGAGCCCTCATGGAAGCCGGTGCGCGCGAGGCCCAGCGGGCGGGCTCCGCGACCATCGAAGCGGAGCACCTGCTCCTGTCGATCGCCGCCGAGCGCGACACCGCGGCGGGGCGGGCGCTCGGCTCGGCCGGGCTCGACCCCGGGACGATCCGGGAGGCGTTGCGGCGGGAGTTCCGGGCGAGCCTGGAGGTGGCGGGCGTGTCGATCGCCGAGCGCGACCTGCCCGTGCCGCAGGTGTCCACCGCACCGCCCTCGAAGGTGGGGCAGTCCGCCAAACTGGCCCTGGAGCGCGGCGTGACGGCCGTCCAGAACAAGAAGGACCTGCGGCCCGGGCACCTGCTCCTCGGCATCCTGCGGCTGGAGCACGGCACAGTCCCGCGCGCCCTGTCCGTCGCCGGAGTCGACCGCGGCGCCCTGAGGCGGCGCGTCGAGCAGTCGCTGCGCGACGACCAGGCCTAGACGGGCGGGCAGGGGCGGCCAGGCCGAGACGTACGCGCCCGGCGGCCGGTGTTCCTGCCCTTCGGCGGCTTTGGCATCGAACGGCCGGGCCCGCAGGCTGAATTGACCGCGCGTCAGCTCCGGTGCCGGGTGTCGCCCTGGACGCCGCCACCGCGCTCCCGGCGGCCTTCCCCGTGCCGCCCGGCCGCGCCGCGTGCCACGCGAGGGGGCGCCGCGCCCGCCGGTCGACCCGCGGTGGCACCCCCTGGAGCCCGCGTTCCTCGCTCCCCTCGAGGCCGTCGTCACGCCCCGCCGACGGCTCACGACCGCGCGCCCTCTCCGCCCGGACGGAGACCGGCCGCCGCGGTCGCCCCGTACACCCCGTACACCCCACCCATGTTCCGGTCGACCGGCCACGGCGCCGGGCACCGCTACGACACACCTTCCTCAAGGACGGCCCCGATGGACGACTTACACCACGACACGAGAGGCAAGTCGATGAAACCGAGCGACGAAGTCGTTCTGAAGGTGGACGGGCTGCGCATGCGCTACGGCGCCAACGACGTCCTCAAAGGCGTGAACTTCCAGGCGCACAAGGGCGAAGTGCTGGTCATGCTGGGCCCCAACGGGGCCGGCAAGACCACCACCATCGAGATCCTGGAAGGCTTCCGGAAGCGGTCGGCCGGGCAGGTCGACGTCCTGGGGATCGACCCGGAGCACGGCGGCGAGGCCTGGTGGGCCCGCGTGGGCATCGTCCTGCAGTCCTGGCGTGACCACGCGAAGTGGCGGGTGCGCGAACTCCTCGCCCACATGGGCTCCTACTACGCCGCCTACTCCACCCCGGACACCCCACGCCCCTGGGACGTCATGGAGCTGATCGACCACGTCGGCCTGAGGGAGCACGCCGACAAACAGGTCAGGATGCTCTCCGGAGGACAGCGCCGGCGCCTCGACGTGGCGATCGGCCTGGTCGGCCGCCCCGAGATCCTGTTCCTCGACGAACCCACCGCGGGCTTCGACCCGGAGGCGCGGCGCACCTTCCACGACCTCATCCTGGACGTCGTCGCGACGCAGGAGACCACGATCATGCTGACCACGCACGATCTGGCCGAGGCGGAGAAGCTCGCCGACCGCATCGTCATCCTCAGCGAGGGCCGGATCGTCGCCGACGGCACGGCCGACGAACTCGCCGAGCAGTTCGTCGGCGAGGACGAGGTGCGCTGGTCCATCGAGGGCCAGCGGTACGTGCGGTCGGTGAGCGACTCCACGCGGTTCGTCCGCGAGCTGTTCGAGCGGCACGGCGAGGCCGTCGCCAACCTCGAAGTCCACCGGTCCTCCCTGGAGGACACCTATCTGTTCCTGGTGCGCCGGGCCGAGTCCGGCCGATCCGAGGCCCGCGCCGACGAGGTGAAGGTGCCGACGCCATGAATCCCGCCACCACACCCATGCGCTCCGGGCTCTCCCGCGGCCTGATCGAGCTGCGCCAGGCATTCGCCCGCTCCGAGCTGATCAACCAGCTGCTGTGGCCCGTGCTGACCCTCACGGCCGTCTTCTTCCTGCGCAACAGGGAGTTCCAGGACAGCGGGTTCAAGCTGGGCACCCTCGTGATGCCCGGTGTGCTGGGCATGTTCATCGCCCTGGGCATGCTCCTCATGATCCAGTACCTCACCGTGGAGCGCGAGGACGGGACCCTGCTGCGCGCCAAGGCGCTGCCGCACGGCATCCGCGCCTACTTCCTGGGCAAACTCGTGACCACGTCCGGGTCGATCGTGGTGTACCTCGCGATCCTGCTGATCCCCGGCACGTTCATCGTCGACGGGCTGAGGCTCGACGCGGTGAGCGCCTGGCTCACCCTGGCCTGGGTGCTGGCCCTGGGGCTCGTGGCCACGCAGTCCATCGGGGCCGTGCTCGGCGCCCTGGTGTCCAACCCGCGGGCGGCGGGCGCCATGTCGGTCCCGGTCATGGGCCTGATCGGCATCTCCGGGATCTTCTACCCGATCACCGCGCTGCCGGACTGGCTCCAGTGGGTCGCCCAGGTCTTCCCGGTGTACTGGCTGGGCCTGGGCATGCGGTCCGCGCTGCTGCCCGAGGACATGGTCGTGGTCGAGATCAGCGACTCCTGGCGGCACCTGGAGACGCTCGGCGTCCTCAGCGCGTGGGCGGCCCTGGGGCTGATCCTCGCTCCGCTCGTCCTGGGCCGGATGGCACGGCGCCAGTCGGGGGCCCGCGTCGCGGAGTACCGCGAGAAGGCCCTGCAGCGCCCCGGCTAGGGCCGGGGTGGGGCGACCGCCCACCACGGTCGGGGCGGCCGGGACACCGCCCGCCCCGACCGCCGTTCGTCCGGTCCGCGCGGGCGTCCGGTCCGTGCGGGCCGTGGCCGGAAACAGACCGGGCGGGACGCGGCCGGAGAAACATGAGTCGTGAACGAAATTGCGGAGCCGCCGATACGGCGTCACCGGACGGCAATGAGCCGCATGCCGCACCAGAATTCCCGGGGGCATCGCGCTTCCCCGAAGACATCGGCCATGGCATGATGGAAAGTCACCTGGAGCCCTTTCACGGTACATCGAGGTACGGGTAGTGAGACCTCGATCGCCGAGGGGCTCCATGCTCGTTCCCGGTCCGGTGTCGCGCTCGCGTGACCGGCACCCGCCGCTCACTCCGGGCATGGCATCCCGCTCGTTCGGATCACGTTCGCTGATATCGCCCCGGCACGGAGATTCTGAGAAGAGGGGAGGCGCGCACATGGTGATCGGCCAGTCCGCCGCTCGCGCCGGCTTGAGCCGCGGTGGAGCCGCAGTGAGGATCCCCTGCGCGCCGACCCCTCGGATTTCCGTCCCCCAGCGATCGGTCCGTGCGGAGACCCGTCCGAAGGCCACGGCTTTCGGACGCCTTTTGGATCAAACGGGGAAAATCTGATGACGACACCGAGCCCGGTCGCGATCCTCTCTCTCGAAAGAACCACCCACGCGTTTCGCGACAACGCCTCTTTCCCGCGCCGCACCGCCTCCCACCGGACACGCCGACCAGCCTGGTCCGGTTGACGGACGCATCGATCAAGCGGCACAGCGTTCAACAGTGGGCCTGCGAGGGCCTGCCAGACACCCACGGCCCATTCCGCTCCGGCAGGATTTCCTGACTGCGGTGGCCGTTCCCGGTATGTCCTGTTGAGGCAAGAGGTGAACCATGCGGGTGCTGAAAGTACTGGTCGCCGACGAACAGCACATGGTCCGTGGGGCGCTGGTGAATTTACTGGAGACGGAACGTGACCTTCAAGTGGTGGCCAGCGTCGGCCGCGGTGAACTCGTCATTCCGGCCGCCCTGGAATGCCATCCCGATGTCGCGATCATCGACCTCGACATGGCCCGGCTCGACGGCCTGACCCTGGCGGAGACGATGCACGAGGCCCTGCCGACCTGCCGGACGGTGATCCTCTCCGGCCTCGCGCGACCGGGCGTGCTGCTGCGGGCGCGCACGGCCCACGTGGCCGGCCTGCTGCTCAAGACGGCCCCGGCCGAACGGCTCGCGGAGGCCGTGCGCGAGGTGGCGTCAGGCCACCGCCTCGTCGACCCCCAACTGGCCGCGCTCATCTGGGACGTCGGGGAGAATCCGCTGTCGGAACGGGAGGCCGAAGTCCTGCGGTATGTCGCGCAGGGGGCCGAACCCATAGAGATCGCCACCGCCCTGCAGTTGTCGGTCGGCACCATTCGCAATTACCTGACGGCAGTGGTGGCGAAACTGAATGCGCGCAACAGGGTGGACGCCGTCCGCATCGCAACCGAGACCGGCTGGCTGCCCTGACCGGCGTCCCCGCACCTGTCCGCGAATGATCCTGGAAATGGCAGGCATTCGTCTGTACGGTAACCACGCTCATGCCCGGTGGAAGAGATACGGGTGACCCGGGAGACCGGCAGGCAATGACCGCGATCTCCGCACCCGATTCGGGTCCATTCGACGGAGCGGTCCCCGATGTCCCGGCAGCAGGACATCGCCCGGTCTCACCTCACCGGAAGCCCGATCGACCCGGCCGCGGGAGACCGACTCGGCAGCGAGAGCGGAAGGAGCGTCCCGTGTTCGTTCCTCGTGTCTACCGCGAGCCCGAGGAGTCCTGGAAAATAGATCTTGTACGTGGGAACCCGCTCGCCCAATTGGTGAGCAATGGAGCCGAAGGCGAGGCCCCGTGGGTGACCCATGTGCCGATCATCATTGACCCCCGGGTGACCGAGCCGGTGACCACGCTCTCCGGCGCCACCTTGTGGGGACACATGAACAGTGGGAATCCCCATTGGCTTGCCCTGGGGGCGGCCACACCCGTGGCCGTGACGTTCAGCGGACCGCACGCCTATGTGTCGCCGTCGGTGTACGAGACCCGGCCGGCGGCACCCACGTGGAACTTCACGGCTGTCCATGTCGCGGGCGTCCTGCGTAAGGTCGATACCGCCGCCGAGACGCTGGCGACGGTGCAGGAGACGGTTCGGGAATACGAGCGTGCATTCGGGGCCGACTGGTCCATGACGGAATCCGTCGAATACTTCCGGCGGATTCTGCCCGGCGTAGGAGCCTTCCGGATCGCCGTCTCCCTCGCGGACGGCATGTTCAAGCTCAGCCAGGAGCAGCCCCCGCACGTGCGCGAGCGCGTCCGGGCCTCCTTCGCGTGCGAAGCGTCCACCGCCCATCGTGATGTCGCGGCGCTGATGGGCCGGCTCGGCACGGAGGACCGCGAGACCGTCGCGGCACGACCGGCCGCGGCGCCACCCCCGTCCACGGGTACGCCTTAGCGAGGAAACCATGACTGCAGTGTCCTTCCCGCTGGTCTGCCTCCCCTTCGCCGGGAGCGGCGCGGGCTTCTACCGCGCCTGGAGCAAGAGGCACGACCACGGCGTCACGGTGCTGCCCGTGCAACTGCCGGGCCGCGAGGAGCTCTTCTGCGAGGAGCCGTTCACCGACGTCGTCGAGGCCGCCGCCGCGCTCGCCCCGCAGGTGGCCGAACTCGTCGCCGACGTACCCCGGTTCGGCCTCTTCGGGCACAGCCTCGGCGCCGTGCTCTCGTACGAGATCGCCCGCGAACTCGGCGGACTCGGCGGCGCCGGCCTCGCCCACCTCTACGTCAGCGGCTCTCCCGGGCCCTGGACCGGACGCGACGACCGGGCGACGGGCCTGGACGACGACCAGTTCCTCGCCCGCGTCCAGGACTTCGCCGGATACCGGCACGCGGCGTTCGACGACCCGGACCTGCGGGACCTGCTGCTGCCCCCGCTCCGCGCCGACGTGGCCATGCACGAGAACTACAAGCCCTCGTCGAACGAACCGCTCGACGTGCCGGTGACCGCACTGCGCGGCGCCGAGGACGCGCTGGTCACCAGGGAGCACGCGCGGCAGTGGCGCGAGGTCACCAGGGGCCCGTTCAGCTATCGCGAACTCCCCGGCGGGCACATGTACCTGACCGACGGGCCCGACGCCCTGCTGCGGGCCCTCGGCCGCGAGTGACCCGGGCGCGGGCATGGGCAGGTCACTCGAAGGCAAGGTCGTCGTGATCACGGGAGCCGCCCGCGGTATCGGCCGCGCGTGCGCCGTCCGGTTCGCCCGCGAGGGCGCCGACCTGGCGCTCCTCGACATCGCCGCGGACCTGCCGGGCGTCGGCTACCCCCTCGGCGGCCCCGAGCAGCTCGGCCACACCGCGACCCTGTGCGAGCGGGAGGGCGGCGCGGTCCTCACCGCCGCGGTCGACGTGCGTGATCCGCGGGCCGTCCAGGCGGCGGTCGCCGAGGCCGTCGACCGGTTCGGCTCGCTCGACGGGCTGGTCAACAACGCGGGCATCGCGGCACCGGCCGGCGTCCCGGTCCATGAGATCACCGAGTCCGACTGGGCGCTCATGCTCGACGTCAACCTCTCCGGCGCCTGGCGCATGATCAAAGCCGTCGCCCCGGCCATGGTGGAACGGGGCACCGGCAGCATCGTCAACGTCTCCTCGACCGCGGGCCTCGTCGGCTACCGCGACTTCGGCGGATACGTCACCGCCAAGCACGGCCTCGTCGGCCTGACCAAGGCGGCGGCCCTCGACTACGCGCCCCACCGGGTACGGGTCAACGCGCTGTGCCCCGGATCCGTACGCGACGATCCGCTGGTCGAGGGGCGGATGCTCCGGGAGATCGGGCACGCGCTGAGGCTGCCGGACGACGAGCACGAGCAGCTCTTCCTGCGGGACCAGCCGATGAACGCCCTCGTCGAGCCCGCCGACGTCGCCGCCGCCGCGCTGTGGCTGACCGGGGACGAGTCCCCCCGGGTGACGGGCACCGTGCTCACCGTCGACGCGGGTTTCACCAGCAGGTGAGCGGCCGAGACCACTCAGACACGGCAGGGGGCCGGGCATGGCGACGACGACCGGGACACCGCCGCGCGCGGCCGGGGGAGCGAGGCCTCCGGCCGCACTCCACGGCCTGCCGCCCTTCCGGCACGCCCGGCCCGAACAGGGCCGCGCCTGTCACGCGTTGATCGTACGGCTGCCCCGTGCGGTCCGGCCGGCGCAGGTCCACCAGTGATGGGACGCGGCCCTGCGGCACTGGCCCGCGCTGCACGGCTCGCGGCTGTGGGAGACCGCCGTTCCGGCGCGGCCCGAGGCACCGTGTGCCCGCGAGCGGACGCGCCGCGAAGCGCTCCGTCCCGTGGGTGAGGCCGCACCGCCCCTGCGCGCGGTCCTGCTGCGGTACGCCGACGACAGCGCCGCCCTCGTGCTCGCGGCCCGGCGCTCCCGGGTCCCCCACGCCGTCCTCGACCAGGTCGCCGACCTCCTGGTCACCGGCTCGGCCCCCGGCCCGCCCCCGGCACTGCCGGACAGGGCGGAGCCCCCGCCGCCGCGGTGCGCCGGCCTCCCCTGGGGGCTGCCCGACCCTGGACGCGCCGGTACCGTCCAGGTGCGCCCGGTGGCCCTGCCCGTGCCCGCCGGAGGAGGCGGCAGACGGCTGGTCATCGGCGCCGTGGCGCTCGCCCTGGCCCGCTACTCCGGCGCCACGACGGCCGAGGTGGGCCGGCTCGACGCGGGCCTCGACCCGGGCCTCGACGCGGCCGTCACCGTGGACGGGATCGACGAGGACCGGAGCCTGGCCGACTACCTCACCCAGGTCGACGCCGCGCTCGACGCCGCGCTCGGCGCCGCCCCCGACACGACGGTACGGACCGAACGGCCCGGCGTGGGCCTCGTGTTCTCCCCGGGGCGGGACGACCGGACCCACCTGCCGTTCCAGACGCCTCCCTTCCCCTGCACCCTCCAGGTCGTGGAGCGGGCCGACGGCTCGGTGGAGGCGTCCTGCTGGTTCGACGAAGGGGCGCTCTGTCCCTCCGTCGCGGCCACGTTCTGCGCCTGCGTCGAGCGGTTGGCCGGATGCCTCGCAGAGGGCGCGGGGGAGGCCGAAGGCCGGGGAGCCGTGCCGCTGTCGGCGCTTCCCCTCCTGGACGCGGACCAGACCGCCCACGTCCTGCGGCTCGGCGGTGCCGGCCGCCCGCGCCCGGGGGCCGGTGACGTGCGGATCGAGCAGCGCTTCGAGGGGGTGGCACGGGCACGGCCGGACGCGGTGGCCGTCACGGCCGACGGCACAGAGCTGACCTACCGCCAACTCGACGAGCGCGCCGACACCGTCGCCGCGGGCCTGCGCGCCCTGGACCTGCCCCCGGCAGGCAGGGTCGGCGTCTGCCTGGACCGCGACGCGCCCCTCGTGGTCGCCCTGCTCGGCGTCCTCAAGGCGGGACACGCCTACGTGCCCATGGATCGCGGCCACCCGCCGGAGCGGCTGCGGTACATCGCCGAGAACGCCCAGGTCCCCGTGGTCATCACCGACCACGCCTCGTTCCCGGCGAGCGCCGGCGTGCGCACGGTCGGGCTCGACGACCTGGCCACGGCTGCGGCCACGCCCCCAGCCGCGACTCCGGCCACGTCTCCAGCCGCGACCTCGGCCACGCCTCCAGCCACGACGCCGGCCACGGCCACGGACCGCGGTCACCGGGCGCCGCCGCCCCGCTCCGCCGGCGACCCCGCGTACGTCATCCACACCTCCGGATCGACGGGCCGCCCCAAGGGAGTGGTCGTCCCCCACCACAATGTCCTCTCCCTCCTCTCCGCCACCGCCCCGGAATTCTCCTTCGGCCCCGAAGACGTCTGGACGCTTTTCCATTCCGCCGCGTTCGACTTCTCGGTCTGGGAGATCTGGGGCTGTCTGCTGACCGGCGGGCGGCTCGTCGTCGTACCGTATTGGACGGCACGGGACGCCGACGCATTCCGCGCGCTGCTCCTTGCGCAACGTGTCACTGTGCTCAATCAGACTCCCTCGGCTTTCTCCGCACTCGCCCAGGCGGACCGCGGGGCGCAGGACGACCTTCTCGTACGGCTTCTGATATTCGGCGGCGAGCCGCTCGACGTAAAGCTGCTCGCCCCCTGGTTCGCCCGCTATTCCCCCGCGCGCTGCCACGTGGTGAACATGTTCGGAATCACGGAGACCACCGTCCACGTCACCGCGCATTCCGTCACTCCGGCCGACGTGGCCGGAGAATCCCGTACGGTCGGCCGCCCCCTGCCGGGCTGGTCCGTCTCCGTACGCGACCCCCGCGGCCGGGTGCTCCCCCCGGGAGCGGCGGGGGAGATCCACGTCGGCGGCGCGGGCGTCGCCCACGGCTATCTGGGCGACCCCGAGCTGACGCGGCAGCGCTTCGCCGTGGACGACGTCTCGGGGGAACGGCTCTATCGCAGCGGCGACAAGGGCAGGCTGCGCCCCGACGGCCGGCTCGACCACCTGGGCCGCCTCGACGACCAGGTCAAGATCCGCGGTCACCGCATCGAACTGGGCGAGATCCGGTCCGTCCTGGCGGCCGACCCCCGGGTGGGCGCGGCCGTCGTCACGGTCACCCAGGCCTCCGCGGCCGACCGCGCGAGCAGCCGGATCGACGGCTACGTGGTGCTCGCCGAGCCGTGCGACCCCCGGCAGATCCTCGCCGACGCCCGCCGGGTCCTGCCGGACTACATGACCCCGGCGACCCTCACCGCGGTCCCCTCGATCCCGCTCACCACGAACGGCAAGCCGGACCTGACCCGGCTCCCGGCGTCCCCCGCCCGCACCGGACAGCGCTCCGGCGCGGTACGGGACCCGGACCCCGGCCCCGGCCCCGACGACGTGGCGGGGCGGGTCCTCGCCATCTGGAGCCACTGCCTGGACACCGAAGCGACCGCCGACGACAACTTCTTCGAACTCGGCGGCAACTCGCTGCTGATCCTGCGCGTCATCACCGCCATGCGGGAAAGGGGACTTCCCCGGGTCGCCCCCCCGCGACTTCTACGTCAACTCGACCGCGAGCCGATTCATCAAGCTGGTCCGAGAGCGCTGCGCCGACGAGAGTTGAAGCGATTCCTTGACAGTCGGAAGCCCATCTTGAACGATGGGCTGGCCTGCATTTTCAGAGACTCCCCGGAAGGACGTGTTCGGAAATGCACGTTGACGAATGGGACGTCCACCCGAAGCATTTATGGCTGCATGGCCGGCACCCGGGAAAGATCGTGGACTACGACGAGTCCCTGAAAATGTGGAACGTCTACGGCTATCCGGAGGCCGTCGAAATCCTCACCCAGCCCTCGGTATTCTCGAACAACTGCGGACGCCTCGACGCGGGCGAGCTGCCCGAGGACATCTGCGCGGGCGACTTCTCCCAGATGGACCCGCCCGAGCACCGCACGGTGCGCGGCCTGGTCGAGTTCGCCTTCACGCCGAAGCTGGTGGCCGACCTGGAGACCCGCGTCGAGGCCCTCGTCCACGAGATGCTGGACGACCAGGCGGGCAAGGACGGCTTCGACCTGGTGGCCGACCTGGCGACACCGCTGCCGCTGACCGTGATCTGCGAACTCCTCGGAGTGCCGCGCGAGGACCGCGCCCGGATCCACCACTGGTCCCAGAAGATGGTCGACGACTCCGGGGACTTCGAGTCGCCCGAGGCCGCGCAGGAGGACGTGCACGCGCTCCAGCGCGCCTTCGACCTGCTCCGCGAGATGCGCGAGTACTGGACCGGCCTCGCCGAGGTGCGGCGGCGCGAGCCGAGCGAGGACCTGCTCAGCCACCTCGTGCACGCGCAGGTCGAGGGCGAGAAGCTGAGCGAGATCGAGGTGTTCAACATCGCCAACCGCCTGGTGATCAACGGCCACCACAGCACGTCGATGCTCCTCAGCAACACCATGCTGATCCTGGACGCCTTCCCCGACCAGGCGGCCCGGGTCCGCGCGGACCGCTCCCTCGTGCCCACCACGGTCGAGGAGTCGCTGCGGTACATCTCGCCCATCTCGGCGGTCGGCAAGGCCACCAACGCCGACGCCGTGGTGGCCGGGACCCGCATCCCCAAGGACCAGATCGTCATGGTGTGGACGGGCGCCGCCAACCGCGACGAGCGCGTCTTCGCCGACCCGCACATCTTCGACCCGGCGCGCACCCCCAACCCCCATCTGGGCTTCGGCCGCGGCGTCCACTTCTGCGTGGGCAGGCGACTGGGACGCATGGTCGCCAGGACCGCGGTGAACGTGCTCCTGGACCGGTGCCCGGCCCTGCGCACCGACCCGGACCGTCCCCCCTCGTTCATCCAGATCGCCGACGCCGGAGGCATGGACAGCCTGCCCGTCCTGGTCAACTGACCCACCCAGCGCAGGGAGAACCCACCATGACCACGGTCGTCGACCGGTGGAACATCCACCCCGAGCACCGCTGGCTGCGCGGCGAACGAGCCGGCCCGGCCATCCAGTTCGACGAGACCCAGAACCTGTGGAACGTCTACGGGCACGCCGCGTGCCGGGAGATGCTCAGCGACTACCGGACCTTCTCCTCCGGCACGGCCCGCCTGCTGCCCGTCAGTGTGGACGCCTCCCTCATGGAGGGCGACCTCTCCCAGATGGACCCGCCGGACCACCGCAAGTACCGCAAGCTGCTCACCCCCGCCTTCGCGCCCAGCCGCATCGCCGCGATGGAGCCGCGGATCGCCGCGATCACCGACGAGCTGCTCGACGCCGTCACGGGCAAGCCCGACATCGACCTCGTCGCCGACCTGGCCTACCCGCTGCCGGTCATCGTCGTCGCTGAACTCCTCGGGGTCCCGGCGAGCGACCGCGCCCTGTTCAAGGGCTGGGCGGACAACGTCATCGAGAGCTTCAGCGGCTTCACCTCCCTGGACACCGAGCAGGGGCCCGAGGACATCCGCGAGGGCACGCAGCAGCTGCAACCACTCCTCGCGTACCTGCGCGGGCACATCGCCGAGCGCCGCCGCCGACCCCGCGAGGACCTGATGACCGTCCTCGCCACCGCCGAGATCGACGGCGAACGCCTCACCGACAACGAGGCGGTCAACATCGCCAACATCATGCTGATCACCGGGCACATCACCACCTCGATGGTGCTCGGCAACACCGTGCTGTGCCTGGACGCCCATCCCGAGCAGGGGCGGCGCGTCCGCGCGGAACGGTCCTTGGTCCCCGGCGCCATCGAGGACGCGCTGCGGCTGCTGCCGCCCGCGACCGTGCTCACCCGCGCCACCGAGACCGAGGCCGAGGTCTGCGGCGTGCGCATCCCGAAGGACCAGTTGATGTTCCTGTGGCTGGGCGCGGGCAACCGCGACCCCCTGGAGTTCCAGGACCCCGACCTCTTCGACCCCACCAGGGACCCCAACCCGCACTTCGGGTTCGGCGGCGGCATCCACTTCTGCATCGGCGCCGGACTGGCCCGCCTCGAAGGACGCATCGCGCTGAACGCGCTCCTCGACCGCTTCCCCGTGCTGCGCACCGACCCGGACACGCCACCCAGCTTCTTCGACACGCCCGACATGATCGGGGTCGACAAGCTTCCCCTCCACACCGTCTGACGAGGGAGCCACCACGATGGAGTCCCCCCTTCCCGCCATGCTGTCGGGCTACGTGTCCTCGCAGATCGTCCACGCGACGGCGGAACTGGGCCTCGCCGACGCCCTCGCGGACACCCCGCGCGGATACACCGAGCTGGCCGAGCGCACCGGGACCGACCCGGCCGCCCTGCGCCGCCTGCTGCGCGCCCTGGTCGGCCTCGGCCTCGTGGAGCAGCTCGACGCCGACCGGTTCGCCCTCACCCCGCTCGGCGGCCAACTGCGCACCGGGACGCCGGACTCGCTCCGCGACGACGTCCTGCTGTCCGTCACACCGGAGCTGTGGCAGGCGTGGGGCGCGCTCACCCACGTCGTCCGCACCGGCGAGCCCTGGCGGCACGCCAGCACCCGGCTCACGGCCCACGAGTCGGCGCTGCGCGACCCGCGGACGGCGGCGCTGTACCGCGCGGCCAAGGCGCGCGGCTCCCAGGAGTTCACCCCCGGCCTCGCCGAGGTCTACGACTTCTCCCGCTTCCGTACGGTCGTCGACTTCGGCGGCGACGACGGCGCCCTCATGGCCGCGGTCCTGTCGTCCGCCCCCGAGGCACACGGCGTCCTGTACGACCTGCCCGCCGCGCTCGACGGCGTCAGAGCCACCCTCGACGCGGCGGGGGTCGGCAAGCGCTGCGACGTCGTCGAGGGCGACGTCACGGCCCGCATCCGTACGGACGCCGACGCCTACCTGCTCAACCACCTGGTCCGGGACGTCGGCGACGACGCGGCGGTCGCCCTGCTCGCCCGGTGCCGGGCGGCCATGCCCCCCACCGCCCGACTGCTCCTGTTCGAGACCGTGATGCCGCCGCTGCTCACCTCCGCCGACTCCGCGAGCTTCGGCCTCACCGACCTCAACAACCTCGTCTACACGGGCGGTCGCGAACGCACGGCGGAGGAGTACCAGGCACTCCTGGAAGCGGCGGGATGCACGCTCGTCACGGCCACCGCCGTACCGGCCGCCGACGGGCTGCCCGACTACCACGTCATCGAGGCCGTGCCCACGCCCGCCGAAGGCGCCTCGACAGGGGCGGGGGAGAGGTGAGCGATGCGGTACGGGAGTCCAGGACCCGCCTCAGGAGTGCGGCCAGACGCTGTAGCGGCGCAGCCCGTACAGCAGCGGCCGGCAGCGCGAGCCGTTGGTCACCCCGTAGACCTCACCGAAGACGATGACGTGATCACCGACGGCCTGTGGCGTACGGGTCCAGCAGTCGGCGACCGCGTGCGCGTCCTGCCGCAGGTGTGGACCGGCGCAGTCGCCGTCGAGGTGCCAGGGCACGCGGTCGAACCGGTCCCGGGCGCCCGAAGCGAACAGTTCGGCCGTCGTCTGCGCCTCGGCGTGCAGCAGATTCACCGCGAATTCCCCCCGGTCGACCATGGCCGCCAGCGTCGGGCTCTTCTCGCGCAGGCACACCAGCAGGGTCGGCGGATCGAGCGTGACACTGCATAACGACGAGCAGGTCATCCCCCACGGACGGCCGTCGAGATCGAGCGCGGTGACCACGGCCACTCCCGTCGGGAAACCACGCATCATCGCGCGGAATCCCTCACCCCTTGTCGCCGCCCTGTCCCTGTGTTCGATCGACTCTGTCATTCCTGCCCTCTTTCTGCCGGCATCGAGCCAACGGTCGCATGCCACACCCATGAAGGAATCATCAACGGACGTGACGCGGGAGGATTTCGACTGACGGGAACGGAGCATCGCGAAAGGGCCGAGCGGTGGCCCGAACGGACCACCGCGGCGCAATGCCCCGGGCATTGGAGCACAGCGAACGTATCACTGGCCGCCCGGCTCCGAAACCTTCGGATTCCAGCGATTTCTCTCGCACCACGACCAGGACAAGGAGTGCCCCATGGACGACAACCGCATACGGAACATCGTCATTCTGGGCGGTGGTACCGCGGGATGGATGTCGGCGTGCTATCTCGGCAAGGCTCTCGGCCCGCAGGTGAACATCACGCTCCTGGAAGCGCCCGCGATCCCGAGAATCGGAGTGGGCGAGGCGACCATCCCGAACCTGCACAAAGTCTTCTTCGACTTCCTCGGCCTCGCCGAGGAGGAGTGGATGCGCGAGTGCAACGCCAGTTTCAAAACAGGGATCAGGTTCATCAACTGGCGCACGCCCGGCGCGGGCGAGAGCGCGGCGCGGCCCGCGGCCGACGGCCGCGCGGACCACTTCGACCACCTCTTCGGGCTGCTCCCCGACCACGAGAACCTGCCGCTCTCGCACTACTGGACGCACCGCCGGGCGTCCGGCGCGACCGACGAGACCTTCGACCGCGCCTGCTACGTACAGCCCCCGGTCCTCGACCGCAACCTCGCGCCGCGCCACCTCGACGGCACCAGGTGGACGAGCTACGCCTGGCACTTCGACGCGAACCTGGTCGCCGACTACCTGCGCCGCTTCGCCACGGGGAAGCTGGGCGTGGCGCACGTCAAGGACCGCTACACGCACGCCGAGATGGACCACCGCGGGTTCGTCACGGCCATCAACACCGAGACCGGCAGCCGCCTGGAGGCCGACCTCTTCGTGGACTGTTCCGGTTTCCGCAGCCTGCTGATGAACCAGGTGATGCGCGAGCCGTTCCTGGACATGAGCGACTACCTGCTCAACGACAGCGCGGTCGCCACCGCGGTCCCGAACGACGACGAGAAGAACGGGATCGAGCCCTACACCTCCGCCATCGCGATGTCCTCCGGCTGGACCTGGAAGATTCCCATGCTCGGCAGGTTCGGCACCGGCTACGTCTACTCCAGCCGCTTCCAGTCCCGGGATGCGGCGACGGCGGAATTCTGCCGCATGTGGAACCTCGACCCGGAGACGCAGCCGCTCAACCAGATCACCTTCCGGGTGGGCCGAAACCGGCGGGCCTGGGTGCGCAACTGCGTCGGCATCGGCCTCTCCTCCTGCTTCGTCGAACCACTGGAGTCCACCGGCATCTACTTCATCTACGCCTCCCTCTACCAGCTGGTGAAGCACTTCCCGGACAAGAACTTCGAGCCGATCCTGGTGAAGCGGTTCAACACCGAAGTGGAGAAGATGTTCGACGACACCCGGGACTTCATCCAAGGGCACTTCGGCTTCGCCCCCCGCAACGACACACCGTTCTGGCGGGCCTGCAAGGAGCTCGAATTCTCCGACGACTTCGTCGAGAAGGTGAAGATGTACAAGGCGGGCCTCTCCGTGGAGACGCCGGTCGTCGACGAGAACAACTACTACGGCAACTTCGAGGCGGAGTTCCGCAACTTCTGGAACAACTCCAGCTACTACTGCATCTTCACGGGGCTCGGCATGCTCCCGGACCACCCGCTGCCGTCCCTGTCCCTGCGGCGGGAGGCCGTGGAGGCGTCGGGCGCCGTCTTCGCCGACATCAAACGCCGCCAGGCCGAACTCGTCGACACGCTGCCGTCGACCTATGAGTACCTGCGCAGGCTGCACCACGGGCAGTAGCGTTCCGCCGGACCGCGAACGGAGAGCCGGACAGTGAGTACACACGTCGTCGCGGCCGGGTCCTCCTCCGCGACCACGGCGAGCCTGCTGGGCGCGCTGGCCCTCGTGCTCGCCGCCGCCTTCCTCTTCGCCAGGCTCGCCAAGGCCGCACGGCAGCCCGCGGTGGTCGGTGAGATCGTCGCCGGCATCGCCCTGGGGCCCAGCGTGCTGGGCCTGCTGCCGGGCGATCCGGTCGGGACGCTGTTCCCCGCGGACATCAGGCCCGTCCTCCAAGCCCTGTCCCAGCTCGGGCTCGTCCTCTTCATGTTCGGCGTCGGCCATCAGTTCCACACCGCGCACCTGCGGCGACACGGCCGCCGCATCACGGCCGTGTCGCTCAGCTCCGTCGCCCTGCCGTTCGCCCTGGGGGCCGGGCTCGCCGTGGCCCTGGCCCCCTGGTTCGAGCGGTCGGACATGAAGACGGACGGCCTGCTGGTGCCGGCGCTGTTCCTCGGGGCGGCGATGTCCATCACCGCGTTCCCGGTCCTCGCCCGCATCATCAGCGAACGCGGCCTCCAGAAGGACCCCATGGGGGCCGTCGCCGTCGCATGCGCGGCCGTCCAGGACGTCCTCGCCTGGATCATCCTCGCGCTGGTCGTCGCGCTCGCGGACAGCTCCGACCCCTGGCCGCTGGCCCGGATGGCGCTCGCCTCGGCCGCGCTGCTCGCCGGCCTGGTCTGGCTCGTCCGGCCCGCGCTGAAATGGGTGCTGGCCCCGGCACGGCCGTGGTCCGGCGCCCTGGTCACCCACGCCGTGCTCGTCGTAGGGCTGCTCCTGAGCGCCTGGGCGACCGAGGTCATCGGACTGCACGCGGTGTTCGGGGCCTTCGCCTTCGGGGCCGTCGTGCCCCGGGCCGAGGTCGACGCGAGCGCCCCCGAGATACCGGAGCGCATCGAGCAGACCAGCCTGCTCCTCCTGCCGGTCTTCTTCGTCGTCACGGGCCTCGCGGTCGACCTCGGCGGACTCGGCGGCAGGGGCGTGGTGATCCTGCTGGCCGTGCTCGCGGTGGCGTGCGCCGGTAAGTTCCTCGGCGCCGCGGGCGCGGCACGGCTCACGGGGGCGACCGGGCGTGAGGCGGCTGTGCTGGGCACGCTGATGAACGCGCGCGGCCTGACGGAACTCATCATCCTCAACGTCGGCGTCGGCATCGGGGCCCTGGACGGCCAGATGTTCACCGCGATGGTGATGATGGCCGTCGTGACCACCGTCATGACCGGCCCGCTGCTCGACCTCTTCCAGCGCCCGACGAGCCGGCGCGGCACACCTGGGGACGCGAGCAGGACCACCCTGAGCCTCTCGACCACGTCACCGGACGAGGCCCGCTGCCGTGTGGAGCATGACTCATGACCGTCCAGACTTCCAGGGGGAGCCTGGAGAACACGTCGTTGAGGTCGTCCGCGGTGACCTGCTGGTCCTGGTCATGGTGCAGGGGGACGGTTCCGTCGGCGAGTTCGGCGGTGCGTTCGCCGTCCTGGCCGATGACGGGTACGAAGCCGCACAGTTCCCTGCCGTACACCTCAGCGCGGAGTTCTTCGCCATCGCCGAAGACACCGGCATGACGCCCCCTTCCAGCAGGCGTGCGCGTCTTGCTCTTGGCCCGGGCTCGCCCGGTCTCGCGCCACCGGGTGGCGCGGTCGGCACTTCCCTCTCATGCCACGACGCCCACTCGACCGGGTCAATCCGGTTGCCCTCACGTTTGGAGCGGCGGCGCAAGCCTGCGTAGCGTGCGTCGAAGCCGGTCGCCGGTCTCGTGCGAGCTGCGGCTGTCGACTGCGTGACCGAACCAGTGGGCTCGAGCCCGGGTGAGGGATGCCGGATCGGGTCCAGCCAGAGGAAACGACGTATGCGGAAGACGCGCGGCATCGCGGCTGTCGACCGGGCGTATCTGAGAGCTCCGCACGACCGAGTTCGGGTGACGGGGCTCTATCTGGATGTGGAGGGTCCGTCGCCGGACATCGAGGTGTTTCGGGCCCGGGTACGGGACCGGATCATCCACCGCCATGTGCCCGCCCTGCGGCGGTTCGCCACCGCCGGGAGCGTCCGCTGGGAGCACACCGAACCGGATATCGAAGAGCACGTCAATGTGTGGCCCGGTACGGAGGATCTGGACGGTGTGACAGAAGAGCTGATGCGGCACCCTTTGCCGTCGCCCACCCGCCCGTTGTGGGATCTCTGGGTCATCAACGCTCCGCGGTCGCGGTCCTTCCGGCTGTGTTTCAGAGTCCATCACGGCTTGCTGGACGGGGAGGGGATCGCGCACACCGCTCTTCACCTGCTCGCCGACGGCGTGGCGAAGGGACCTCACACCCATCCCGCTTTCACCCCCACCCCCGCAGGGCTGCTGATGATGGGCGGTGACCTCATGGCGGCGCGCAGCCGGCAGCGCCAGTGGAGCCTCCTCGCCACGGAGGCGCACGGTCGTGCCAAGCGCTGGTGCTATGCCGACGTGCCCGAGAGCCGGTTGCGCGCGGTCGCCGGGATGTGGCGAGCCACCGTGAATGATGTCTTTCTCGCCGCGGTGTGCGGCGCGCTGGGCGCTCGACGGCAGAGCGCAGCCGCGCGGAGGCCCTTGCCCGCGGACATCACGGCGACCATGCCCATGTCCGTGCGCCGTCCGGGCCAGGAGACGAACCCCGGCAATCACACGGTCTTCTCCCATGTGCGCCTGCGTACGGCGGTCCAGCCGAAGGAGGCGGTACGGGACATCACCGCGTACACCCGCCGGTTGTCCGCCAGGAGGTACCGCGACGCGGCCCTGCCGCTGTACACCGCCCCGATCCTGTCGCCGCTGGTTGAGCGGATGGTCCGCCACGGGCTGAGTCACACGCCCCTGGTGGTGAGTCATGTCACGTTGCCGGAACGTCTGCGTTGCTTCGGCGCGGAGGTGACCGCCGCCTTCCGCCTTCCCGACCTGGGGCAAGGTGTCTTGTGGTACGTCGGGCTGACACGGCTGCCGGGGACCGCAAGGCTCGCGGTTGTGCACGAAGCCGACGCGGAAGGGGCCCGCGCCTTTCCTGCTCAGTGGCTGCAGGCGCTCACGAATCTGGAACAGACCCCATGAGCGCGCACCCGGCCGTCCTCCCACACATCCCCGCCTCACAGCCACGGCTGCTCGCCGTGGCCGCGTACAAGGAGAACTCAATGCAGCCGGCCCCCCACACCCAAGGCGACCGTCCCCTTGTTCTGTCTCCCGAGGACGTACCCGCTGTCGAGGCCGTCCCGCTCGGCGAGCGGAACTTGCCCGACAGCACGTACGAACTGCTGCGACGCTCGGCGGTGGCCCATCCCGATCGCCCCGCGCTGCACCTGCTGGGCGAGAGCGGGCACATGCCGTGGCGGGAAGCACCCTGCTGGACGTACCAGACGCTGTTGCGGCAGGTGCACCAAGCGGCCAACGCCTATCTGGCGTGCGGCCTGTCCGAGGGCGGCGTGGTCACGCTGATGGTCCCCAACCTCGGCGCCACCTATGCGGCCCTTCTCGGCGCCCAGGCCGTGGGCATCGCCAACCCCGTCAACCCCAGGCTCGACGACGAGCACCTGGCCGGGATCCTCACGCTGACCGGCACGCAAGTCCTGCTGAGCGCCGGTCCCCGACTCGCACCGGACGTGTGGGCCAAGGCGGTGCGGGTCGCGTCCCGCGTCCCCGGCGTGCGTGCCCTCATGGCGATCGATACGGACGCGGAAACGGATGAGCCGAGCCTGGGCGACGCGGACTTCGCAGGGCTCGCCCGTACGCAGCCCGGCGACCGGCTGCTCACCTCGCGCCGCCCCGGCGGACAGGACCTGGCCGCCTACTTCCACACCGGCGGCACGACCGGCGTCCCCAAGGTCGCCCCGCACACCCATGCCATGGAGGTGTACATGGCATGGGCCTTGGGGTGCTCGGGCGCCTACCTCGACGACGCCGTCCTCCTGTCCGGCCTCCCGCTGTTCCACGTCAACGCCCTGCACGTCACGGGACTCGGCCCCTTTCTCCACGGCCTCCCCATCGTCTCGCTCGGCCCGCAGGGATACCGCGACAAGTCCCTCATGGCCGACTTCTGGCACATCATCGAGCACTATGGGGTGACCACCTTCTCGGGTGTACCCACCGTC
The DNA here is from genome assembly GCF_030010595.1 of Streptomyces sp. CC224B. Classification (NCBI taxonomy): domain Bacteria; kingdom Bacillati; phylum Actinomycetota; class Actinomycetes; order Kitasatosporales; family Streptomycetaceae; genus Streptomyces; species Streptomyces sp. CC224B. The sequence goes on from NZ_JASCXL010000050.1 coordinate 43,569, forward strand.
TACGCCACCCTGCCGCCGATTCCTGACGGGGTCGACCTCTCCCGCCTGCGTGCGGGGGCGGTCGGCGCCGCTCCCCTGCCGGGCAAGGTCCGCTCCACCTTCGAAAGCGCCGCCCGTGTGCCTTTGGTGGAGGGGTACGGGCTCACCGAGGCCACGTGCGCCACCGCGTCCACTCCCTTCCTCGCTCCCAGGCCGGGTTCGGCCGGGCTACGGCTGCCTTACCAGCAGGTCAAGGCGGTGCGCGTCGACGCCGACGAGCGCCCCGTCTCCGAGTGCGTGCCAGGACAGAGAGGCGTACTGGCCATCAGCGGCCCCAGCGTCTTCCCGGGGTACCTGCGGCAGGGCCCGGAGGGCGTCTTCCCCGATCCCGAGGGCACGATCTTCGACGGCTGGCTCCTCACCGGTGACCTGGGCAGTGTCGACGCGGAGGGCTATGTCTACCTGTCCGGCCGGGCCAAGGACCTCATCGTGCGCGGCGGCCACAACATCGACCCGCGCTCGGTGGAGGAGTCCCTGCTGGCGCATCCCGAGGTGGACGCCGCCGCCGTGGTCGGTGCCCCCGATCCCTCCTACGGGGAAGTGCCCGTCGCCTATGTCGTCCTGTGTCACGGTGCCCGTACGGATGAGGAGGGCCTACGGGCTTGGGCGCAGGCACACGCCCCCGAGCCGGCTGCCGCGCCCCGAGCCGTGCATGTGCTGAACGCTCTGCCGACCACCGAGATCGGCAAGATCTACAAGCCCGCGCTGGCCGCGGACAGCGTACGACGCGTCGTCAGCGAGGCTCTGGCCCGCTGCGGACTGAGCGGGTCCGTCGACGTCCGTGTGTCCGAGGGACGTCCCACTGTGCTCGTCAAGGCCTGCGCGGGAGACGACTCCGCTCGTGCGGCTGTCCGCGCCGACCTGGACCGGTACCTGTTCACCTACGAGATCATCGAGTAGCCGCCCACGCGGCTGGTGCGGTACGTGGTGACGCGAGGGCGTAGGCCTTCTCGAGTTCGCACAGAGCGTCCTGCCACAGGTGCGGCAGCACGCTCGGGTCGGGGCTGTCGCGGTCGCTGGTGAAGCAGACGGTCGCCTGCCCTTCGTAGGTGGTCAGTGCCACGGTCAACGGCTGCCCGAAGAGCAGCGGCGGCAGGCTCACCACCTGGCGCACAGGATCTCCGTTGACACTCAGCCCCCCTCCAAGATGCATACTCGAGGTCAGCAGAGCGCTCCGGCTGCGGTTGAGCAGCCAGCGGGTGGTGAGACCGCCGATGAGCGGCAAGTGTCGCAGGGCGGCTCGCTGCTGGGGCACGTGGGCGGCGCGTTTGTCCGTGCTGCTGCGCACCAGCTTCAGCCTTCGGCGTGGGTCGGGTTCCGAGCAGTGCAGTTCGGCCCGCATGGCCACCAAGTGGTTGCCCAAAGTGGCCATTTCGTAGCCTGGGGGGCGGCTTTCGACGGGTACGAAAGAGTGGAGCGGCCGCACACCGTGGTTCCAGTCCTCCGGGGTCCAGTGCCGCAGGGCGCCCGCTGTGACGGTGAGGTAGACCTGGTTGACGGAAGCGCCGGCCGCTCGCGCGACCGCCTCGAGGCGGCTCGTGTCGCACGTGGTGAAGTGCAGGGTGCGCGTGGGGCCCGCCGCGGCGCGTACCGGGCTCCAGCGGGCGGTCGGCCGTACGAGGGTCGGCAGGGTACGCGCGAGCCAGCGAGCGGCCGTAGCCACACGCAAGGGCGGCTCGGCATCCGGCGGGACGGTCAGCGGAAGCTCCAGGCCCGGAACCATGACGGCGCTGATGCCCGCCATGCCCCCCGCGGCGTCCTGCAGGGCGTGGTGCACCCGGCAGGCAATGGCGTAGCGGTCACGGGCCCAGCCGGTGACCAGCCACACTCCCCAATTGTCGGCCCCTGCGGGGAAGGGCGCGTCATGGACGGCTTGGGCAACGCGTTCCAGTCCCGCGGGGCCCTCGGGTACGTGCACCGCGTGGACCTGTTCGCGCGGGTCCCCGCCCTCGGCGGGCTCCCAGACCCGCCGGTTGTCGGCGCTCACCCGGTAGTTCCAGGCGGGAACCCGCGGCACGGTGTCGGCGACCAGCTCACGGAGCTGGCCGAGGCTCGGCGGTCTCCCCTCGAGAACGCCCAGAACTCCCAGGTAACCGCCGTTATGGGGAGTGGTGAGCGCGGCGCGGTGCAGATGCCGGTCCACCGGTGAGGGGATGGGCGGAGGGGGCGTGCTCATGTTCCGGTTGCCTCCAAGCGCGGGTCTCGGTCGGGCCAGGATGTAACCACGGGCGTAGCCCGACCAAGGCCGACACGGCGCCTGAACACGGGAAAGTCCCCCTCGGGCGCCCATGCTGCTGACGCCGAGGGCGTCGACCACCGCTGGCAGTCCGCCCTCCGGCGCTGCGATGTCGAGCACACCTTGCCCATGCTCAAGCAGACCTCGGGGCGCGCGGCGGGGGTTCGGGTTCAGGCGTTGTAGCCGCCGTGGGCGTCCAGCACCGCGCCCGTGACGTACGACGCTGCGGGGCTGGCCAGGAAGGCGATCGCCGCGGCGATTTCGTCGGGGTGCCCCATGCGTGGCAGGGACAGCGAGCTGAGCAGGGCCTTGAGGGTGTCGGGGTCCGGCGGTTGCATGCCGCTGTCCATCAGCCCGGCTTCCACGACGTTGGCCGTGATGTCGCGGGGCCCGAGGTCCCGTGCGACCCCCATGGTGTACCTCTCGATGCCTGACTTGGTCGCCGCGTAGTCGGCGACGCCCGGGACGCCGACGCGGGAGCCCAGTCCGGAACTCACCGTGATGATGCGGCCGCCCGTGCGCAGCACGTGGGAGGCGGCCCGGATGACGGCGATCACGCCGAGGTAGTTGGTGGCGTGCATCCGGTCCAGGGCGGCGGTGTCGGCGTCCGGGTCGTCCACCGTGCGGCCCTGCTCCACGGAGATCGCCGCGTTGTTGACGAGGATGTCCAGGCCGCCGAAGTGCGCGACCACGTCGTCGATCAGCGCCGGCGCCCGGCTCGTGTCCGCCTGGTCGGACTGGAAGGCGACGGCCTTGGCTCCCTTGCCGTGCACCTCGTCGACGACGGCTTGGGCCTGCTTGTCGGAGCTGACGTAGGTGAAGGCGACGTCGGCGCCCTGCTGGGCCAGCAGCCGTACGGTCGCGGCTCCCAGTCCGCGTGATCCCCCGGTGACCAGGGCGACCTTGCCCGTGAGTGGCTTGCTCATTCTTCCCACCTCGTTGATTGATCCTTTCCGGCAGTCGCAACGTTAATTGTTACGACAGCCTGTTGCAACCTTCGCTGTTACGACTGCCTTATCATGAAGCGTTGTGACCGAGAGGAGGAGCCCATGAGCGCCAACAGCAGGCTGACCATCGCCGCCCACGCGCTGGCCTGGATCGGCCTCTACCAGCGCCAGGGCCATGAGGTCGCCACCTCCGAGCAGATCGCGACCAGCGCGAACACCAACCCCGTGGTGATCAGGCGGCTGCTCGGCGAGCTGCGCAGGGCCGGGCTCGTGGAGTCCCGGCGGGGCGTGGGCGCGGGCTGGTCGCTGGCACGCGAGCTGGAGTCGATGACCCTGCTCGACGTGTACGAGGCAGTGGAGCCCGGCCCGCTGTTCGCGATGCACCGCACCACCCCGGACCAGGAATGCGTGGTGGGTCACGGCATCCAGCCGGCACTGCGGAGCATCTACGAGGGCATCGAGGAGACCCTGAGACACGAGCTGGCCCGCGTCACGCTCGCGCACGTACTCCGGGACGTACTCGCGGCACCTCGCTAGCCTCTCCGCTACGCCCTGACATCACCAAGATCCCCATCTTTGCCCGGGCCGGCGAACTCGACTGGTCCCGCGCGTGAGCTGCGCAAGCGGCGGACGTTGCCGGTCATCTGGTGCCCGGCGCCCGCGTACGTAGTGGGGGACAAAGAACTGTCGGGTGCCAAAGGAGACCTTCAAGGGCTCAGCGGACACGCGCCGGCGATCACGTGGTTCTGCACGCCAGGCCCGACAGGCAGGTCATGGACAGGGCCTGCACCTCCAACTGGGCACTCCTCGACTGCGACGGCTCGGCGACGACGACGTCACCCTCACCGACTTCTTCAGCAAGGCGGAGGGCGCCGTCCTCGCTGCCTCGTGCAGTGACTACTCGGCGGCGGGGTAGAACTGTCGTGCCCAATACCGCAGTTGGCCGATCGTCTCTTCGCCGGCAGCCAGTTTTGGATGCGTCAGGTAGCGCTGATGGTCCCAGATCCCGATGTCCTGTCGCGCGAAGGCGATGCTCGTGAGCAGGAAGGCCCGCGCCCATGCCCGCTCGGCCGCAGAGTGTGCGAGTGACCTCACCGCTGTCGGTAGCGCGCTGTGGCGGGTCAGTCTTGCCGCGACGGCCAACCGCAGAATGAGCCGGTTGGGGCCGATGGGGGTGGGCAACGTCCAAAGGAGCAGGGAAACTCCCTTGCGCGGCACGTCGACTTCGGTGGTGTGCAGACCCAGCCCGGTCAAGGTGAGATGTTGGTCCGTCATCGCGTTGGCGAAGCGGCGCAGCAACGGGTACTGGGGAGCGTGGATGCGCAGGCGCGTGGTGATCGTGGGTCCGTCCACTACGGAGGGCTGTGGTCTTTGCACCGGCAGGCGGTGGAGCTGGGGCAGATGCAGATAGTCGAAGGTGTTTTCGATCACGACCTGGGCGTGGGTCCTCGTCTTGCGGCACCACCATGCCGTGGGGGCGTGCCAGTGGGCCAGCACGGGCGGTTCGAACCATGGGGGCGTGTCGGCGGGGCCGTGCCATGCCAGGAGCAGGCCGTTGACTTCCCGTAGAGGAATCCGCTGAAGGCGAGCGCGGGGCGGTACCACGCCCGAGGGGGCGACCGTGCAGGTGCCGTCCGGGCCGAACCCGAGCCGGTGGAAGGGGCAGAGCAGGGCCTCGCCTTCCACCTTGCCGCCGTAGCCCAGGTGGGCGCCCAGATGCGGACAGTGGGCATGAGCGGCGTGTGCGACACCATCCTGCGTGCGGTACACGACACAGTCCTGGTCCATGAGACGGCGCGGCAACACCCCACCGACAGGTAGCTGGCGCGACAGGCCCAGACAGAACCAGCCCACGGGGTAGCCAAGACCGGGACGATTACCCGCCGAGGGATGAGCGCTGTCTTCCGGAGAGGCGTGAGGCGAGGTCATCACGCCATCGTGGCAGGACCACACCCTGTGTGACGTGCGCCGAGCGCCGCTTACCCCCTTCGCGGGGGTTGCCCGGGTGAAGTTGACAGGCGAGCGCCAGCTCCGCTGCACATGCACTCCATCTGCGCGAGCACAGCCGGGCGCGCGGTGCGCAACTCGCCCAGGCGGAAGCTGACCGCGCCTTCGGCCTGCTGACACCTGCACTCGCAGACTCCGCCCTCAAGGCGTTCAGGGCTCTCCAGGCCAAGGAGAGGCTCGCTCAGGGGGAGGTGTACGTGGTGTCTGAACCATGCGGTCCACCAGCGAGCCGTATGACCGGCACGATTGAGACGGATTCAGCGTCCGGCTGCCGGTTGCGGACCGGTAGCCATGGGCCGGGGGAGACCATCCGGGCGACGTCCAAGTCTTCTACCCGGGGTGCGCTCGGAGGGCCTGCTGTCAAGGCGGTCATGAGTACACGCCGGAGAACGCATACCTGGATGCTCAAGGGTTCCGGCGGCGCTCGGACCTGCTGTCGCGAGAGGGGCGAGACCCGCTAGGTTCACCCCGGCAATGTGACTTCTCGTGACAGATGAGAGGCTCGGGCGGGTGAGTGAGACACCGATGAACACCCTGCAATACCGCTCCGACGGGCCGGAGGACGCTCCGGTCCTGGTCCTGGGTCCCTCACTGGGTACCACCTGGCACATGTGGGACCGGCAGGTCCCGGAGCTGAGCAGACACTGGCGGGTCCTCCGCTTCGACATGCCGGGACACGGCGGCGCCCCCGCGCACCCCGGTCACTCCGTCGGCGAGCTCGCCGCCCGGGTGCTCGCCACGCTCGACGACGCCGGCGTGCAGCGCTTCGGCTACGCGGGCTGCTCACTCGGCGGCGCCGTCGGCGCCGAGCTCGCCCTGCGCAACCCCCACCGGGTCGCCTCGCTCGCGCTCATCGCCACCTCGCCGCGGTTCGGCACCGCCGACGAGTGGCGCCAGCGCGGGGTGATCGTCCGCACCAACGGCCTCGACCCCATCGCCCGGACCTCGCCCGAGCGCTGGTTCACGCCCGGCTTCGCCGCCGCCCAGCCCGCCATCACCGACTGGGCCGTCCAGATGGTCCGCACCACCGACCCCGGCTGCTACATCGCCGCCTGCGAGGCCCTCGCGGCCTTCGACATCCGCGCCGAGCTCGGCAGCATAGGGGTGCCCACGCTCGTCCTGGTCGGCTCCGAGGACCAGGTGACCGGCCAGGGCGAGGCCCGCACGCTCGTCGCGGGCATCCCCGACGCCCGCCTCGCCGTCGTCCCCGGCGCCTCCCACCTGGCCCCGGTGGAACAGCCCGCCGCGGTCACCGACCTCCTGGTCCGCCACTTCTCCAGCGCCTGGCAGGCCGCGCCGGACCTCGGCGCGACCGGACAGCACGCGATCACGGCACCGCCCGTCAAGCCCGTCCTCGCGCCGTCGCCCGCCGCCCCGGCCGCCGCGTCCACGGCGGTGGCCCAGCCCGAGGCGACGGCCGCCCGGCCCGACGCGTACGCGACCGGCATCAAGGTGCGCCGCGAGGTGCTCGGCGACGCGCACGTCGACCGGGCCCTGGCCGGCGCCGACGAGTTCTCCGGCGACTTCCAGGACCTCGTCACCCGCTTCGCCTGGGGCGAGGTCTGGAGCCGCCCCGGCCTCGACCGCCGCACCCGGAGCTGTGTCACGCTCACCGCCCTCGTCGCGGGCGGCCACCAGGAGGAGCTCGCCTTCCACGTCCGGGCCGCGCTGCGCAACGGCCTCACCCCGGCCGAGATCAAGGAGGTGCTGCTCCAGGCGGCGGTGTACTGCGGCGTCCCCGCGGCCAACACCGCCTTCCGAGTCGCGCAGGCGGTCGTCCGCGAGGAGACGACTCCCCAGGAGTAGCCCCCGCGCCGGCGCCGGGCCGACCCACGAGGCTCTGCCCTCGACGAGGCCCTACCCTGCCTGCGACGAAGCCCTGCCCACCGACGAAGAAGGAGCCATGGCGACCAGCGGTATCAAGCTCACGAAGCAGTCCCACGCGTGCGTGCGCCTCGCCAAGGCGGGGCGGTCCCTCGTCATCGACCCGGGCGGGTTCGGCGAGGCGGACGCGGCGGTCGGCGCCGACGCGATCCTGATCACGCACGAGCACCCCGACCACTTCGACGAGGGCCGCCTGCGCGCCGCCATGGAGGCGGACCCGGCCACGGAGGTCTGGACGCTGGCCGCCGTCGCCGACCAGGTCGCGGCGGCCTTCCCGGGCCGGGTGCACCGGGTCGGCCACGGCGACACGTTCGAGGCGGCCGGGTTCTCCGTCCAGGTCCACGGCGAGCTGCACGCCGTCATCCACCCGGACCTCCCGCGCGTCACGAACGTCGGCTACCTGGTCGACGGCTCCGTCTTCCACCCCGGCGACGCCCTCACCGTCCCCGACCACCCCGTGGACGTCCTCCTGGCGCCCGTGATGGCGCCGTGGAACAAGATCGCCGAGGTCATCGACTACGTCCGCGAGGTCGCGCCGCGGCGCGCGTACGACGTGCACGACGCGCTGCTCACGGACCTCGCGCGGCCCATCTACGACGGCCACATCGGCCGCCTCGGAGGCGCCGAGCACGTGCGGCTCGCGCCCGGCGAGTCGGCCCAGCTGTGACGGTGACCGGCCCTGAGCTGCACGGATCGATGACTGTCGGACCCGGCGGGTAGGTTGTCCGTCATGCGCATCGCCACCTGGAACGTGAACTCGATCACCGCCCGACTCCCGAGGCTCCTCGCCTGGCTGGAGAAGAGCGGTACGGACGTCCTGTGCGTCCAGGAGACCAAGTGCGGCGCGGAGCAGTTCCCCACCGAGGCCCTGCGCGAGCTGGGCTACGAGTCGGCGGTCAACGCCGACGGCCGGTGGAACGGCGTCGCGCTGCTCTCCCGCGTCGGCCTGGAGGACGTCACCCTCGGCCTGCCCGGCGGGCCCGACTACGAGGGCGTCCAGGAGCCCCGGGCCGTCTCGGCCACCTGCGGCCCCGCGCGCGTCTGGTCGGTCTACGTGCCGAACGGCCGCGAGGTCGACCACGCGCACTACGCGTACAAGCTCCAGTGGTTCGAGGCCCTCAAGGCGGCCGTCGCCGGCGACGCGGGCGGCTCCCGCCCCTTCGCCGTCCTCGGGGACTACAACGTCGCGCCGACGGACGACGACGTCTGGGACCTCGCCCAGTTCGACGGCGCCACCCACGTCACCCCCGCCGAGCGCGCCGCCCTCGCCGCCCTCCGCGAGACGGGCCTCACGGACGTCGTCCCGCGCCCCCTCAAGTACGACCACCCCTTCACGTACTGGGACTACCGCCAGCTCTGCTTCCCCAAGAACAAGGGCATGCGCATCGACCTCGTCTACGGCAACGAGGCGTTCTCCAAGGCCGTGACGGACGCCTACGTGGACCGCGAGGAGCGCAAGGGCAAGGGCGCCTCGGACCACGCCCCGGTCGTGGTGGACCTCGACCTCTGAGGCCCCGGCCCTTCGGGCCCCCGGGGCTCCGGAGCCTGGCCGCGGCGGCGCCCGCCCGCGCGCACCGGGGGCTGCCATTCCCGCCGCCCGCCCGCGCGCACCGGGCGCCGCCAACTCCCGCCGCCCGCCCGGCGATCCGCCCGGCCGCCGCCGGGGCGCGCGCCCGTCCGCAAGGCCCGGCCCCCCGCTCCCGCGCCCCGAAGGCCTTTGCCAGGATGGGCTCATGCATCTTTACGATGAGCGCCTGAGCGTTCCGGCCGCGTGGTGGTTCCTCGTCGTGCTCGGCGGCGGGCTGTTCGCCGGACTGCTGCTGCCGTTCGGCCCCGTGGCCGCCGGGTGCGGACTGCTCCTTGTCGTCGCCGTCTTCGGCCCGCTGGTGCACCGGTACGGCTCGGCGCGCATCGTCGTGACGCCGGGCACGCTCGTGGCCGGGGACCGGGCCATCCCGATCGACGAACTCGGGACGACCGAGATCCTCGACGAGGGCGAGGCCTTCGAGTGGCGCACCCGCAAGGCGAACGCCTACGCGCACCTGCTGCTGCGCAGTTACGTGCCGACCGCGCTGCGCGTGGAGCTGCGGGGGCCGCACCACCGGGCGCCGTACCTGTACCTGTCCACGCGCCGTCCGATGAACCTGGCCACCATCCTGGCCTTCACCCGCCGCTGAGGACGAGCGGCCCGTGCCCCGGGCAACACGTGAGCCACGTGGAGCGATTCACCTGATTCCGTGATCAACTGCCGCAAGATACATTCCTGGGAACGCGGATCCGCCGTCCGAACGCCCGGCGCCCCACGGAGAGGCTGATCATGAACATTCCGTTCCTGGACAAGTGGCGCAAGCGGCACGCGAGCGAGCCCGGCCCGAAGCTCGCCGCGGCCTTCGAGGTCGATCCGGACGACATGGCCGAGCTGTTCTCGGAGTGCGAGCTGCTGCGCTCCCAGGCCGCGCGCGCCGGGCTCGAACTGGACGACAGCCCCGCGTCGTTGGCGGCCCTCGACCAGCTCACGCCGCGCTGGCGCGACGACCCCGAGACCCTGCCCTGGCTCGGCAACGACGCGGGCCTCTACCTCGGCACGGTCATCGTGCGCACCGTCCCCGGCGCCGCGTGGCACGTCCTGCCCGGCGGCGACCCGGTGGTCCGGCTCGCCTCCGGCCGCGAGATCCCGGTGGTCGAGGCGGGCCTCGACTGGGCCGTCCAGGGCACCCCCGAACTGTCGCAGACGTACGCCGAGGCGTCCGAGACGTAGCGCCGGCGCCCGCGGCCGAGTCCTGGCCACGCCTTCACACAACAAGCCCGTCGGCGTCGCAAATACGGTTAATGGTCATCAGTGCGTGTCGTCCCGAAAGTGTCGTTTTGCCCTGAGTAGGTTGCGCGGACCGACACCGCTGAGAGTGGGCAGGTCCGGCCATGACCGTCGATCCGTTGATCGAGCTGCGTGACGTGAACAAGTACTACGGCGAGCTGCATGTCCTGCGGGACATCGACCTCACCGTCGGCAAGGGGGAGGTGGTCGTGGTCATCGGCCCCTCGGGGTCGGGGAAGTCGACGCTCTGCCGGACGATCAACCGGCTCGAGACCATCCAGTCCGGCAGCATCCGCCTCGACGGGCAGCCGCTGCCCGACGAGGGCAAGGCCCTCGCCCGGCTGCGCGCCGAAGTCGGCATGGTGTTCCAGTCGTTCAACCTCTTCGCGCACAAGTCCGTCCTGCAGAACGTCTCCCTGGCCCAGATCAAGGTCAGGGGCCGCAGGCGGGAGGAGGCGGACCAGCGCTCCCGGGCGCTCCTGGAGCGGGTCGGGCTCGCCGCGCAGGCCGACAAGTACCCGGCGCAGCTCTCCGGCGGCCAGCAGCAGCGCGTGGCCATCGCCCGCGCCCTCGCCATGGACCCCAAGGTCATGCTCTTCGACGAGCCGACCTCCGCGCTCGACCCGGAGATGATCAACGAGGTCCTGGACGTCATGCGGCAACTGGCGCGCGACGGCATGACCATGGTCGTCGTCACCCACGAGATGGGCTTCGCGCGCTCGGCCGCCAACCGCGTCGTGTTCATGGCCGACGGCCGCGTCATCGAGGACCGCGCCCCCGAGGACTTCTTCACCCGCCCGGAGAGCGACCGGGCCAAGGACTTCCTCTCCAAGATCCTCAAGCACTGACCGGGGGAACGGCCCATGCGTACGACACGTCTGTTCGGGGCGCTCACGGCCCTCGCGCTCGGCGCGCTCGCCACCGCCGCCTGCGGCAAGGACGGCAGCCCCCCGACCAAGGGCCCCGCGCCCTCCGAACTGCCCCGCTACCGTGTCGCCGAGGGCTTCGCGCTGCCGGAGTCCGGCACCTGGCGCAAGGCCAGGAGCCGCGGCCACTTCGTCGTCGGCGCCAAGGAGGACCAGCCCTACCTCGGCGAGAAGGACCCGGCCAGCGGCCGCTACTCGGGGTTCGACATCGAGATCGCCAAGATGGTCTCCGCCTCGCTCGGCCTGGACCCGAAGGGGATCGCCTTCAAGACCATCGCCTCCGCCAACCGCGAGACCGCGCTGCAGAACGGGCAGATCGACTACTACGTCGGCACCTACACCATCAACGACAACCGCAAGAAGCTCGTCGGCTTCGCCGGCCCCTACTACATGGCCGGCCAGGGCCTGCTGGTGCGCCACGACGAGGACGGCATCAAGGGCCCGAAGGACCTCGACGGCAAGCGCGTCTGCTCCGCCGCGGGCTCCACCCCGTACCAGCGGATCCAGCAGGACCACCCGAAGGCCACGCTCGTCGCGTACGACACGTACTCGGTGTGCGTGGACAACCTGCTGACCTACCAGGTCGACGCGGTCACCACCGACGACGCCATCCTCATCGGCTACGCGGCGAAGGTCCCCGACGAGCTGAAGGTCGTCGGCAGGCCCTTCTCGAAGGAGCCCTACGGCATCGGCGTGCCCCGCGGCGACACCGCGCTGCGGCTGGCGATCGACGACGCGCTCGCCGCGCGCGAGCAGAACGGCGACTGGAAGAAGGCCTACGACGCGACGCTCGGCCTGTCCGGGGTCCCCGCGCCGAAGCCGCCCGCCATCGACCGCTACCCGGCGGGCTGAGGAGGCGTCGTGAACGTACTGACGGACAACTTCTCCACCTACGGCGAGGGCTTCCTCGGCACCGTCGAACTCACCGTGTTCGCCTCGCTCCTGGCGCTCGCGCTCGGCTTCCTCATGGCCTCCTTCCGGGTGGCGCCCGTCGGGTCGCTGCGGGCGTTCGGCGCGGCCTGGGTGGCGGTGCTGCGCAACACGCCGCTGACGCTGCTGTTCTTCGCCGTGCTGCTCGGCCTGCCGCGCTTCGGCCTCGTGCTGCCCTTCAAGGTGTTCGCCGTCCTCGCGCTCGGCTGCTACACCTCGGCCTTCATCTGCGAGGCCCTGCGCTCCGGCATCAACACCGTGCCCAAGGGGCAGGGCGAGGCCGCCCGCAGCCTCGGCATGACGTTCGGGCAGACCCTGTCCCAGGTGGTGCTCCCGCAGGCCTTCCGCTCGGTCATCCCGCCCGTCGGCTCCACCCTCATCGCGCTGGCCAAGAACTCCGCCATCGCGGGCGCGTTCAGCGTCACCGAGCTGCTCGGCACGTACAAGACGCTCAGCGAACTCGGCTACGACATCATCTGGACCTTCCTCTGGATCGCCCTCGGCTACCTGATCGTCACCCTCACCATCAGCGCCGTCTTCACCGTCCTGGAGAAGCGCTGGGGAGTCGCCCGATGACCGCCACCGCCCCCGCCGACGAAGCCACCGCCCTCTACGACATCCCGGGCCCGCGGACCCGCAGGAGGCACCGGCTCTACGGCGTCCTGTCCACCGCCGTCCTCCTCGGACTGCTCGCCTGGGTCCTCCACCTGCTGTTCACCACCGACCAGTTCACCCACACCAAGTGGGCGCCGTTCCAGTACGAGGGCATCCAGGAGCTGCTGCTGCGCGGGCTCGGCAACACGCTCAAGGCGTTCGCCGCGGCCGCCGTGCTCTCGCTGGCGCTCGGCGCGCTGCTCGCCACCGGCCGGCTCTCCGACCACCGCCCGGTCCGCTGGCTGGCCGCGCTGTTCGTGGAGTTCTTCCGGGCCATGCCCGTACTCGTGATGATCTTCTTCGTCTTCGTGGCGCTGAAGGTCCAGCCGCTGCCGGCGCTGGTCGCCGGGCTCACGCTCTACAACGGCTCCGTGCTCGCCGAGGTGTTCCGCTCCGGCGTCAACTCCGTCGAGCGCGGACAGAGGGAGGCCGCCTACGCGCTGGGCATGAGAAAGACTCAGGTCATGTCGTACGTCCTGGTGCCACAGGCCGTGCGGGCCATGCTGCCCGCCATCATCAGCCAGCTGGTCGTGGCCCTGAAGGACACCTCGCTCGGTTATCTGATCACCTATGAGGAGTTCCTCCACGCCGGGAAGCTGATCGCGTCGAACCTCGACTACGATTTGCCTTTCATCCCCGTGGTCATGGTGATCTCACCGATCTACATCGGGATGTGCATGCTGCTGTCGTGGTTCGCCTACTGGGTGTCCAAGCGCCAGCGGCGCAGTCCCAAGACGGAGGCCGTGGACGTCGCCCCGGCCGAACCAGGGACGCTGCTGCCGGGAGGGTACCCACCAGGGCCCCCGCCCCACCGGGGTGCGCAGTAGCTGGAAGGGCCAGGCCCGCCCGGCAGCAGCCGGAGATCACTGCTCGCGCAGGGGGATCGACACGTACGACGGGTCGGTCCGCGGCGAGGAGAAGGTCAGCTGCGCGCCGGTCGGGTTGTGCTCGACGTAGAGCGGGTCGACCGTGTCGACCACCAGGGCGAGCCGGTGTCCCGCCGGGACGTCGTAGGCCGTGGAGAACAGCTCCAGGTCGACGGCGAACGGCTCACCGGGGGTCTTGCCGTGGAAGGTGTACGGCGCGCTGCTGACCAGCTTGCCGAGGCCGAGCGGGCCCACGTCGTAGAGGTAGGCGACGAGGGTGCCGCTCTCCTTGGTGCCGGTGACCGTGGTGTGCAGCTTCGCCGTACCGCGCACGCGCTGCGGGTGCTCGGCGCGCGGTGACTGCCACACGGCCGCGTACCGGCGCGGCAGCAGCGGCATCGACGCCGTCGGCGGCAGCTTCAGGAACTGGTCCAGGGCGTTGGACAGCAGCACGGTGCCGCCGTTGGCCCCGGAGTCCACGTTCGCGCGGACGGTGTGGGTGCCCGCCAGCTCCATCGTGCGCTGGGCGGCGCCCACCGACTTCCAGTCCGGGTAGCCCTCGTAGCCGCCCGTCGAGCGGGACTTGAGCTGCACGGGCTGCTCCTGGTCGATGCCGTTCCGCTCGCCCTTGAGGTGGCGGTCGAACCACCGCCGGGTGTGCGACCAGGTGTCGTTGGGCAGCCCGAACAGGCCCGTCACCTCGGCCGTGGCGTGGTCGCCGGGGCGGAACTCCAGGCGCTTGGGGCCCTTGAGCTTCTCGTAGAACGCGGCGTACCCGTTGGGCGGGAAGATGGTGTCGCCCCAGGCGTTGGCGAGGAAGACCGCGGTGCCGTGGGCGTTGATGCGGTCCAGGTAGGTCACGGGGGAGCGCTTGGCGCCCCACGCGATCATCTCGTCCTCCTGGTCGAGGTCCGAGGCGAGGAAGTCCTTCAGGACCCGCCGCAGTTCGGCGCTCGGGCGGCCGGTGAGCTCGCCCGCGCCGCCGAGCAGCGCGGCCGCCTGCAGGTGCTGGGTCCGGCCGCTGTAGATGGAGCCGACGAGGTCGCTCCAGCCGCTGAGCGCGGCGACCGCCTTGACGCGCTTGTCGTGTGCGGCGGCCAGCAGGCTGATGCCCGCGCCGTAGCTGACGCCCGCCATGCCGACCTTGTCCGGGTCGGCCGGGGTGTTCGCCAGCGTCCAGTCGATGACCCGGGAGGCGTCCGCGATGTCCTCGGGGCCGCCGACCTCGATCTCGCCGCCGGACTGCCAGAAGCCGCGCGAGTTGTAGCTGACCACCACATAGCCCGCGTCGGCCAGTTTCCTGGCCTGCGCGAGGTACTCGATCTGCGGCACGGCCCAGCTCGTGGGCAGCACCACGACCGGGTGGGCGCCGGGGCGCGCCCCCTCGGGGGTGACGACGTTGGCCTTCAGGACGGTGCCGCCGTCGCCGGGTATGTCGACGAAGCGCACCCCTGACGATGCCGCCGATTCCGCCGATGCTGCCGAGGCCGATGGGGCCGCTGCTGACACCGCGGCCGCCGCGGACGCCCTCGGAGGTGCCGCGTGCGCCGCGGGGACGGGGACGAGCGCGGCACCGGCGAGCAGGGCGGTGGAGACGGCCCCCGCGGCCAGCGGCCGCAGGGACGGGTGGGGGTCTCTCACGGGTCACCTCACTGATCGAAGTGCAAAGTGACCGAACGGTAACCGCGATCCCTTACCGGAGGTAACCCATCGGTAAGTTACGCCCCGGTAACGATTGGTGCCGCCACCGTCATCCCCAGGGGCCCGTCACAGCGCGCTCTTGGCCTGCCAGTCCGCCCAGGAGAGGTTCCACTCGCCGAAGCCGTTGCCCGGGTCCGGCGTGCCCTTGGAGCCGTTGCCGGAGACCTCGAAGGGGTCGCCTATCTGGGCCTGGCCGTACAGCCAGGCGGCGTTGCCGGTGCTCATGCCGACGCAGCCGGAGCTGTGGTTGGTGTTGCCGAAGTAGGCCGCGTTCCAGGGCGCCGCGTGCGCGTACATGCCCGACCAGGTCAGGCGCATCGAGTAGTCGACCATCTTGTCGTAGCTGTCGCCCAGGCCGACGGTCTCGGAGCGCATGTTGATCGTGCCCTCCTTCGACATCAGGACCGACGTGCCGCCCCAGGAGGCCTTCTCGCCGCCGGGCGTGCCGGCGGACATCGGCAGGGACTTGACGGTCTTGCCGTCGCGCGTCAACGTCGCGGTCTTGTTGTCGAGATTGACCTTGACGACTTGATTCCTGCCGACGGTCATCGCCGTGTCGTAGTCGCGTACGAACCAGCCGCCGCCGGATCCGGAGTCGACACCGTTGAGCTGAGCGTCCAGCTCGACCTTCGTGCCGGACTTCCAGTACTCCTTGGGGCGCCAGTCCACGCGGTCCTTGCCGTCGTAGTTCTTGATCCAGCCCCAGGATCCGACGGTGTCGTTCGACGTCTTGACCTTGAGGTTCTTCTCGACCTCCGCCTTGTTCGCGACGGGGTGGTCGAAGACGATCGACAGGGGCTGGGCGACGCCGACGGTCTTGACGTTGCGGCCCGGGGTGATGGTGACCTTGTTGACCTTCTCGGGCGCCGCCGTCGCGAACGCCTTCCCGGCCTCGCCGCCCTCGGCCGTCGTGGCGCGCACGGTGTAGCTGGTGCCGGGCGCGGCCTTGCGTGCCGAGGTCCAGCCGCGGCCGTCGGCCGAGATCTTCCCGGCGAGCCGGGTGCCCTCGGCGTCGGCGACCGTGACGTCCTTCAGCTTGCCGTCCGCGGACGTGAGCTTCACGGTGACCGGGACGCCCGCCTTCGCCTGCTGCCCGGTGAGGTTCACGGCGATCTTCGGCTTCTCGGCCTTGGCCGCGCCGTCACCGGAGCCGCCGCCGGAGCAGGCGGTCAGGGCGGCCGCCAGGGCCGCGGTGCCCGCCACGGCCGCGTGCCGGGTGCGTAGGGGGCGGCGGCTGGGGCTCTGGGACCTGCGGGACCTCAAGGAAAACTACCTCCGTGCGGATGTTCACTGCCTGCCCGGGGAGAGAGGGCGGAAGGTCCGCTTCGGTTGCCCGATGGCCGGAAATCGCCGACTACGTCACAGTGGCGCCGTACGTAACGGACGTTCCGTGGGCGCGCGCTCACTTGGCGCGATGGGAGGCACGCCCGGACGGCGCCGGTATCGGCTCCTGCGCGGCCCGGGTCACATCCGCGACCAGCTCCACCACGTCCGGGCCGTAGGCCTGCGAGTTCACTACCTTCAGGAGCAGGACGAAGGATCCGCCGCCGTGCTTGCGGGCGAGGCGCTGGTGGTGGCGGGCCAGGTAGCGGGTCGCGGCCTGGTTGGCGAGCGCGCGCTGGCCGCAGAAGAGGAACACGGGCCGCGCCTCCTGCCCGGCGGTGAGCCGCGCGAGGAGGGCGTACTCGGCGACGCCGGGGTCCATGCGGTAGCGCTCGGTGCCGACCTGGAAGGCGCCGCGGTCGGGGCCGGGCTCGGGGTCGGCGTTGACGCGCACACCGGGCAGCATCGCGTGCATGTGCGCGGCCATGCGCCGGTGCAGGGCCGGGTTGCCGACGCAGAACTCGGTGCGCTCGCCGAAGTTCTGCCGGTCCGCGTCGTGCGCGACCACCTGGGGGTGCGCGCCGCATCCCTTGACCAGGGCGGCGAGCTCAAGGAGCGCGAGTACGTCGTGCCGGGTCACGCTCAGCTCCGGCCCCACCGCCTCGCGGTTGACCACCAGCAGCGACTCGGCGTGCTCGGGCAGCCCGAGGAACGCCCGCCTGCGTCCGAGCCGGTGCCGCGCCAGGTACGCGCGGACGTACAGGGCCAGGGCGGCGCCGACGGCGGCCGCGCCGAGGCCGAGGGCGAGAAGGCGTACGTCTTCCGTCATGGGCGGGCATGCTAGCGGCCGTACGCGGTCGCCCCGGCCGGTGCCGTGGCGGGTCCGGTGGCCTGAAGTTACGCTGCGCGGACGGTCGTTGACTGGAGGTGCTCATGCGGCATGACGTGGTACGCAATCTGACGCTATTGGCGGTCGGCGGGGTATTGGTGACGGTCGGAGCGGCCGCGCCCCCTTCGCCTTCGCGCACAGCGGAACCGGGCACGGCGGCCGCATCGGTCACGCGGGCCCAGGCGGGACCGAGAGCGGACGCCCACACCGCGGCCACGGTGTCCGGGCGGACCCCGCCCAAGGTGCCGGAGGCAGTCGGCTACGGGGGAGCGGTCGCGAGCGTCGACGCGGACGCGTCCGCCGCGGGCATCGAGGTGCTGCGCAAGGGCGGCAACGCCGTGGACGCGGCCGTCGCCACGGCTGCCGCGCTCGGCGTCACCGAGCCGTACTCGGCGGGCGTCGGCGGCGGCGGGTACTTCGTCTACTACGACGCGAAGTCCCGCACCGTGCACACGCTCGACGGGCGCGAGACGGCGCCGCGCACCGCCGACGCCGGCCTGTTCCTGGAGAACGGCAAGCCGCTGCCGTTCTCCCAGGCCCAGACGAGCGGCCTCGGCGTCGGGACGCCCGGCACGCCCGCCACCTGGCGGGCCGCGGTCGACCGGTGGGGCAGCAAGGGGCTCGGGGCGCTCCTGAAGCCCGCCGAGCGGCTCGCCCGCGACGGCTTCACGGTGGACAGGACCTTCCGCGCGCAGACCGAGGCGAACGAGGAGCGGTTCCGGGACTTCCCGGACACGGCGAAGCTGTTCCTGCCCGGTGGTGAGCTGCCGGTGGTCGGCTCCACGTTCAAGAACCCCGACCTGGCCCGCACCTACGCCGAGCTGCGGCGCAAGGGCGTCGACGCGCTGTACCGCGGGGACATCGGCAGGGACTTCGTACGCACCGTCAACAAGCCGCCGGTCGACCCGGAATCGGACCGCACCGCGCGCCCCGGCGACCTGTCGATGAAGGACCTGCGCGCCTACGCCGTCAAGGAGCAGGCGCCCACGCGGACGACGTACCGGGGGCTCGGGGTCTACTCGATGGCGCCGTCCTCCTCCGGCGGTACGACCGTCGGCGAGGCCCTCAACATCCTGGAGCGCGGTGACCTGTCGCGCGTGAGCCAGGCGCGCTATCTGCACCGCTTCATCGAGGCGAGCCGCGTCGCGTTCGCCGACCGGGGGCGCTGGGTCGGCGACCCCGCCTTCGCGGACGTGCCCACCAAGCAGCTCCTCTCGCAGCGGTTCGCCGACTCCCGGGCCTGCCTCATCAAGGACGACGCGGTGCTCAAGAGCCCCGTCGCGCCCGGTGACCCGCGCGACCCCGTCCCCTGCGGGAAGGGCGGCAAGGCGGCCCCGACGACGTACGAGGGCGAGAACACCACGCACCTGACGGCGGCCGACAAGTGGGGCAACGTCGTCGCGTACACCCTCACCATCGAGTCCACCGGTGGCAGCGGGATCACCGTGCCCGGGCGCGGCTTCCTGCTCAACAACGAGCTGACGGACTTCTCCTTCGCGCCCGCCCGGCCCGGTGTGCCCGACCCGAACCTGCCGGGGCCCGGCAAGCGGCCGCGCTCGTCGATCTCGCCGACGATCGTCCTCGACGAAGAGCGCAAGCCGGTCGTCGCGCTCGGCTCGCCCGGCGGCGCGACCATCATCACGACCGTGCTGCAGACCCTGACCGGCTTCCTCGACCGCGATCTGCCGCTGGTCGACGCCATCGCGGCGCCGCGCGCGAGCCAGCGCAACGCCGCGCAGACCGAGCTGGAGCCGGGGCTGTGGGACAGCCCGCTGCGCCGCCACCTGGAGGCGCTCGGCCACTCCTTCAAGCAGAACCCGGAGATCGGGGCCGCCACCGGCGTGCAGCGGCTCCCGGACGGGAAGTGGCGCGCGGCGGCGGAGAAGGAGCGCCGCGGCGGCGGGTCGGCGATGGTGGTGCGCCCCGCGCTGTAGTCCCGTACGCCGTCCAGAACGGGACCCCCTGACAGTCGACCCCCTGACGGTCAACTCCCTGGAGGTCGACCTCCTGGCGGTCGACCTCCTGGCGGTCGACCTCCTGACGGTCGACCTCCTGACGGTCCCGCCCGTCTCCCGGCCCGTGCCGCTCGCGCCATGGCGGCACGGGCCACGTCCTGCGGGGCACCGCGGCGGCACGGGCCCCTGCGGCTCACCGCTGCGGCACGGGCCGCCCCTGGGGCCCCGGCCCCGCCCTGCCGGTCAGAGCTTGGTCAGGACGCGCGGTCCCGCGTCCGTGATCGCGACCGTGTGCTCCGCGTGGGCCGCGCGGCTGCCGTCGTCCGTGCACAGCGTCCAGCCGTCCGGCGCCGCGTGGAACCCGTCCGTGCCCCCGGCGATCAGCATCGGCTCGATGGCCAGCACCATGCCGTGCCGCAGCGGCATGCCGCGGCCCGGACGGCCCTCGTTCGGCACCGAGGGGTCCTCGTGCATCTTGCGGCCGATGCCGTGGCCGCCGAAGCCGTCGGGGATGCCGTACCCCGCGTCCCGGCAGACCGTGCCGATGGCGTGCGCGATGTCCCCGATGCGGTTGCCCACCACGGCCGCCGCGATGCCCGCCTCCAGCGCGCGCTCGGCGGTCTCGATGAGGCGTACGTCCTCGGGGCGCGGGGTGCCGACGGTGAAGCTGATCGCGGAGTCGCCCGCCCAGCCGTCCAGGACCGCGCCGAAGTCGGCGGAGAGCAGATCGCCGTCGCGCAGGCGGTAGTCGCCCGGGATGCCGTGCACGATCGCGTCGTTCACCGACGCGCACAGGGTGGCCGGGAAGGGGACCGGGGCGAACTCCGGGTGGTAGTGCAGGAACGGCGAGGTCGCGCCCGCCTCCTTGAGGACCTGGTGCGCCACGTCGTCCAGGTCGCGCAGGCGCACGCCCACGGCCGCGGCCTCCCGCACCGCGGCCAGGGCGCGCGCGACCACGCGCCCCGCCTCCCGCATCGCGTCGATCGATGAATCCGTCTTGAGCTCAACCATGCCAATTACTATACCGGTATTTGAATGGGGCCCGGGTACGATGGCCTCATGGTGCGCACCCCACTGACCCCTGAAGAGCGCGAGCGCGGTGAGCGGCTCGGCCGGCTCCTGCGGGAGGCGCGCGGCGAGCGGAGCATGGTGGAGGTCGCCGCGAGCGCCGGGATCTCGGCGGAGACCCTCCGCAAGATCGAGACGGGCCGGGCGCCGACGCCCGCCTTCTTCACGGTCGCGGCGCTCGCGGTGACCCTTGAGCTGTCTATGGACGAGGTGGCACGGATGTGCGCGCTGGTGCCTGTGTGACCCCCGGCCCGCGCCGGCGGCGGCCCGGCCGGAGCGCGGCCGCGCCCGCCGTCAGCAGGGCGAGCGCCACCAGCAGGGCGCTGACCCACAGCGGCGACCGGTAGCCGAGCCCCGCGTCGATCGCCCGGCCCCCGGCCCACGGGCCCAGGGCCGCGCCCGCGTTGAACGCCGCCGTGGCGAAGGCGCCGCCCAGGGTGGGCGCCCCTGTGGCCGCGTACAGCGCGCGGGCGATCAGCGTGGAGCCGACCGCGAACGACAGCGCGCCCAGGACGAAGGCGGACGCGACGGTCGCCGCCGGGTGTTGGGCGGTCAGCGCGAAGCCCGCCCAGCCCGCGAGCAGCGCCAGGGCCCCGGTCACGAGCAGCGGCCCCGGGCGGCGGTCGGCGACGCGCCCGCCGAGCGTGACCCCGGCGAACGAGCCGAGTCCGAACAGCGCGAGCAGCCCCGGCAGCCAGGCCCGACCGAGCCCGGTGACATGGGTGGCGAGGGGTTCGAGGTAGGTGAAGGCGCAGAAGGTGGCGCCGTTGACCAGGGCGCCGAGCAGCAGCGTCACCAGCAGGCGCGGGGAGCGCAGGGCGCCCAGCTCCGCGCGCGCGGCGCCGGGCGCGCGCCCGGCGGTGTCCGCCGGGACGGACCGCGCGACCGCGACGACGGCGGGCAGCGACACCAGCGCCACCGCCCAGAACGCGGCGCGCCATCCCCAGAGCTGGCCGAGCAGCGCGCCGCCCGGCACGCCCACGACGCAGGCGAGGGTGGTGCCGCCGAGCAGGACCGAGGTGGCCCGGCCCTTGGCGTCCGGCGCGACCAGGCTCGTCGCGGTCGCGAGGGCCACCGCGAGGAAGCCGGCGTTGGCGAGCGCGCCCACCACGCGGGTGGCGAGCAGCACGCCATAGCTGGTGGTGAGGGCGCCCACCACGTGCACGAGCAGGAACGTCACCAGGAACGCGAGCAGCGCCCGGCGGCGGGAGAAGCACAGGCTCAGCGCCGCCGCCGGCGGCGCACCGACGATCATTCCCACGGCGAACGCCGAGGTCAGTGACGCGGCGGCGGGGACCGACACGTCCAGGTCGGCGGCGATGTCCGTCACCAGGCCGGACAGCATGAACTCGGACGTGCCCTGCGCGAACACGGCGAGACCGAGCAGATGGAGAACGAGAGGCACAGCGGGACTCCAGGGCCATGTCCGCCACGGCGTGGGCGCGTGCGGTACCGCTGGGCGGCGCGCACGCGGGCCGCGCGGTGGTGCCCGGGACCGGGCTGCGCGGTGGTGCCCGGGCACGGCGCGGTGCGGGGCATGACGCGGCGCGGCGCGGCTCACGGCACAGCGCGGTCCACGGCACGGCGGAGGGGGCGGGAAGGGGGAAGGTCCGTGGCTGCGGCGCGAAGGTGGTCCCGGGCCGGCGCGTCCGCGGAGCCCCGTGGGGCTGCGACGCGGCGTCGGCCGGATCGAACGAGTCGGAAGGGGGCCACCGGAACGCGCCGGCGGCTAGCGTCTGCTGGCCTCGGGACTGGACATGTGCGCAGACTAGCCACGCCTACCGCCGCACGTCCAGGTAATGAACCAGGGCCGGGGAGCACCGTGTACGGCCGTCCCGTGACACAACTGGTGTTATCTTCCGGACCGGCAGACTCCAGTCTCCCAGGGGGCGGTGCCCGACGATGGCAGTGGGACAACTCCCGGCACAGGTCCGGGAGTTCGCACAGTACTTGAACGAGCTCCTGGCGCGCCTCGACCAGAGCGCGGGGTGGTGCGGCGTGTTCTGGTCCCGCGACCCCGACGGCATGCGGGCCTGCCTGGACGGCGCCGAGGTGCCGCCGTGGGACGTCGTGCAGGCGCTGCTCCACGACCTCGCGGCCGACGCGGGCGTGGGCGTCGCCGAGGCGGAGACCGGCCGGGCGCGAGCGCTGCACGCCGCGTCCGTGGCCGCGCACGACGACCGCCCCGGGGGCCGGGAGCTCCTCAGTGACCGGCTCGACATGATGCTCCAGGAGCAGCGCTTCGCCCAGGAGCGGGAACAGGAGCTGGCTCGTTCCCTCGCGGTGGCGGCGACGCCCGAGGAAGTGGACCGCATCCGCCTGGACATGGCGTGGGTACGGGACGACCACGAGCGGGCGGCGGCACGCTGCGGCGAACTGCGCGAGCGCATGGAGCGCCTGGACCGGGCGCGGGCACCGCGGTGGGTGGACTTCGGCGGCGCCCCCGCGGCCGCCCCGGAGCTGCCCGCCGCGGCGGGGGAGACCCCCGCGGACGGGACGCCGTCGGCCGGGCTCCTCACGGACGGGACCTCGCCGGACGGCTTCCGCGCGGGCGCGCACACGGGCGCGCACGACAGCGCGTACGCGGGGGCGTACGGGCGGACGTACGCCCCCGACCCCGACCTCGACGGTGCCAATGACGGGGACGGGGGCGGGGACGCGGGCGCCTACGGTGGCGGAGGTACGGACGCGGGCGTCTTCGGCGCCGACGCGGACGGGGACATGTTCGGCACGGGCCGGGACCCGGACCCGGACACGTTCGGCACGCCCCCGGACATCCGCGGCGTTGACGCGGCCGCGACCGGTCCCGACGTGGACGCGTTCGCCCGGGGCGGGGACTCGTACAGGCCTGACGGGCCTGATGGGGCAGGGCCGGAGGGGTACGGCGGTGAGGGCGCGTACGGGGCTGACGGGGCACGGCCGGAGGGGTACGGCGGCGAGGGCGCGTACGGGGCTGACGGGGCACGGTCGGACGGGTACGGCGGTGAGGGCGCGTACGGGGCTGACGGGGCACGGTCGGACGGGTACAGCGGTGAGGGTGCGCGGCCGGAGGCATACGGCGGCGACGCTGCCGGGCCGGGCTCGTACGGCACCGGTGGTGCCCGGCCGGAGCCCTACGACCTCGACGACACCCGGCCGGAGCCGTACGGCCCAGGCGGCGCGCAACCGGCCCCCAGCGGCCCAGGCGGCGCGCAACCGGCCCCCAGCGCCCCAGACGCCGCCCGGCCGGACCCCGACGCCCCCAACACCCCCGACGCCTACGGCACCGGTACCGACACCGGCACCCCAAGCACGCAGCAAGCCGACAACCCCGACGGCCCCGCCCCCGGCGACGTGGCGGCCTACGCCCCCTTCGGTGACGAGCCCGCCCACAGTCATCCGCAGGTCCCCGAACCCCGGCCCTCCCTCTGGCAGGACGCCGCCGAGGAGCCCGGACGGTCCCCGGCCCCGGGGGCGGCCCCCGCGTCCGCCGGGGTGCCCGCGCGCGTGCCCGAGCAGCCCACCCGCTCCCGCCTCGGCATCCGGCGCCGCCCCCGCGGCGCCCGGTACGCGGGGCTCGACGGCGGCGACGGGGCCGGGCCCGTGGCCGTGCCGGACACCGACGGGCCCGCC